>CAZUUP010000084.1:0-13932 GCA_964623105.1 uncultured Akkermansia sp. | reverse complement strand
AGCTGCTCAAGGACGAACTCAAAGTCCGCTCCAAGCGCAACCTCGTGCAGAGCCAAATCTTCAGCGAGAAGCTCAAGAAGACCCTCAACGCCTACCACAACCGCGCCATCTCCACCATGCAGGTCATCGAAGAGCTGATCAAACTCGCCAAAGACCTCGACGCCGCCACCAAGCGCGGCGAGGACATGGGGCTGACGGATGATGAAGTGGCTTTTTATGATGCGCTTGCTGCCAACAGTAGTGCCTTGCAGGCCATGGGCGACGACAAGCTCAAGCTCATCGCGGCGGAGTTGATCACGCAGGTGAAGAAAAGCGTGACGATCGACTGGACGCTGAGGGAGAGTGCGCGGGCGAGAATCAAGGTGATGGTGAAGCGAATCCTGAACAAGCACGGCTACCCGCCGGATTTGCAGGAAGAGGCCGTGAAGACGGTGCTGGCACAGGCGGAGCTGCTGTGCGCGGAGTGGGTGTGAGGGGTAGTGGCGAATTCGGAATGTCGAACTGATTGAAGTCCCGACTTCGCACTACCTGTGCGGTAGTGCAGGAGCGCGGCTGTGTCGTCCTCGACCAGCCGCAGCACGTTGGAAAACCACGGGGCATGGGGCACAAATCAATCGGATCACGCTGCTGCGGCTGGTCTGCGACACAGTCGCGCTCCGTTTCCGGGAGGTGTTTGTTTGGCCGCATTCATTGGGCAATCGACTCCTTGCCCCGACTCTCTCCTCGACCGGGGAAGAGAGGGAGTTGAATCCATGGAAACGAAAACCGCCCGTTGCCTTGGCAGACAACGGGCGGCGCGAGGGGAGGAATCCTTTACGGATTGGGTGGATTCGGCGGGGCCGGCGGGGTGGTGGTTCCCTGACCGGCGAAGCGTTCACCGAGGTCGTCGGCAATCGTGTCGGCGCCCGGGACGTTGAGTTCGGCCGCTTGCTGGGCGGTCTTGTAGAACACGAGCGCGGCGCGGTAGGCCTCGTGGCCGACGGCGCGGGCGGTGTCCTCGATGCTCTCCTGGAGGGGAGTGGAGATCTGGAGGATGGCTTGGAGGGTCAGGGCAAGGTTGAAGTCCTTGCGGAATTCCGGCACGTCCAGATAGGGCGGAACCAGTTGCGGGTTGGCCTCGGCATAGGCGAGGGCCTTGCTGACAAACGGTTCATTGCCGGAAGTGAGGCTTTGCAGACCGCGATGCACGTCCTTCGTCAGGTTGATGAGAAAGGGGAGGAGGGTCTTGATGTCGTTGAGATCGGTGAGGATCGAAGTTTTGTCCGCATCGATCAACGTGGCAGAGAGGTTGGCGTAGGGCATAACAGGCCTTTCTCCTGGTTGATTCTTTGGTTTTTCGATTCGGCATTCCGGCACTCACCGGAGCGCCTTCAAGGGTAAGGAAATTCAGGACGGAACCGGGGGCAACTCAGGTAAATTCCCGAGGGATGGACGAAGGTTGGGAGGCGGACGGCGGGCGACTGGATATGGAGTCCCGCGTTTACGCGGCCTGCGGATTTCACATCGCCTGAACCGCGTAACGGCGGAACTCCGAACCGGGGTTTTCAGAGGGTGCAGTCATGGATCTGACGGGTCAGGTCATCCATGGCGGCGCGGATGAAGGCGGTGAACACCTTCGGGATTGCCGAATGCCGATCCCGGCCGGGTTCGTGGAGATTTCATCCCATCTGGCGGTCCCTCGATGGCTGGGGGAGAGCGGTTTCAGCCATAGAGCGGCAGGGGCGTGAGGGGGAAATCGGGGAAGACGCGGGCGAGGTCGGCTTCGGGGCTGTGTTGTTTGAGGACGGCGGCGAGGACCCGGACGGCCTTGAGCTGGGAGATGATGCCGCGTAAATCGCCGGGCATTTCTCGGGCGGCGTCCGCTAATTCTTGGGCAAACTCCAGCGCGGTCACGATCTCGCGAGCGGGATCTAGGCGTTTCACTTAGTCACGTTTGGGGGTTGGAGCAATAGGCGGCCCCGCGACGTTTCGACATGCTGCCAGCGGCGCTCCTCGCCGCAGGGAATACCTTCGACTATGAACTCAATAAGCAAGCCACCTCGGTTTGGATTTCTCCATGTGTTGACCTTGGCGGCCGTCGGCTCCTCCCGCGCCTTCGCGCAGCCGGTGGCTGGCAGCAGTGACGCCCAAACGTCCGTGGTCCGTGCCGTGGCTGGTCCGTCCCGGGCCTGGCTGACGTTCGGCCTCGACCGCGTCGAGCAGTTGCAGACAGTTTGGTTTGGAAACCCCCTCTGGCAGTATCTGTCGGCACTCCTTTATATCGTGCTGGCGTTTTACGCCGCCAAGCTCGTGGATTTCCTCTTCCTGACGCAGCTCAAAAAACTCGCTGCGCGCACGAAGACCCAACTGGATGACCTGCTCCTCCAGGTAGTCAAAGGCCCCGTCAAAATCATCTGCTTCGTGCTCCTGCTGCATGTGGGGCTGCGCGTGTTCGCCTGGCCCGATTGGGCCGCTTCCTTCATCGCGCACGGACTGACCATCGTCGTCGCCGGCACGCTCACCTACGTCGCCCTCAAGGGTGTGGACCTGGGCACGGGCCTGTGGCAACGGCACCACGAAGCGAGCGAACCGGGAGCCGTCGATCTGCAACTGATTCACGTCATCCGCAAAAGTCTGAAAGTGTTTCTCATCGTGGTCGCCGTGCTGGTCACCACCCAGAATCTCGGGATGAACGTCACGGGCCTGCTGGCGTCGCTCTCGATCGGCGGACTGGCCATCGGGCTGGCCGCCCAGGACACGCTCTCGAACTTGTTCGGCGCCGTCGCGTTGTTTGCCGACAAGCCGTTCCGCGTCGGCGACCGTGTCCAGTTCGACGCGATTGACGGCACCGTCGAAATCATCGGGCTGCGCAGCACCCGCATCCGCAACCTCGACGGCCATCTTTGCGCCATTCCCAATCGCACGATGGCCAACGCCAGCATCACGAACGTGAGCCGGCGCCCGAACATCAAGACCACCATGAACGTGGGTGTCACCTACGACACGTCGGCGGAGCAGGTCGAGCGGGCGATGGTCATCATCGGGGAGATTTTCAAACCGCATCCGATGACCGCCGATCTCATCATCAGCTTTAACAAGTTCAACGACTCCTCGCTGAACATCCTGGTCGTCCATTGGTGGAACGGCACGGACTTCAAGGAATACCTCGCCGGCTTTCAAAAGCTGAACTTGGAGTTGAAACGACGGTTCGACGCCGAAGGCATCGACTTCGCCTTCCCTACCCAGACGGTTTATGTCAAGAATGGGGCGCGCCCCGCGGCACTCTCGCCGGAAGTCACAACCGCGTCCGCCCGGCCCGCCTAAATGAACTCCGCCAACGCAGCGCTGACCATCCTTCGCGAGGTTTTTGATTACCCGCTGTTTACGCTGGGCGACAGCAGCCTGACGCCGGGCATCATCCTGAAGCTGCTGCTGCTGTTTGCCCTCATCCTGACGGCGGAACGCCTGTTGCGCCGCTACTTCACCTTGCGCGTGCTCAAGCGCACCCGGCTCGACGCGGCGCTTCAGTACGCCATTGCCCGCATTGGCGGCTACCTGTTCATCCTGCTGGGTTTTTACGTGGCGTTGAGCGCCGTCGGGTTGAACCTCAACTCCCTGGCCGTGGTGGCGGGAGCCGTCGGCATCGGCATCGGCTTCGGTCTGCAAAACGTGATCCACAACTTCGTGAGTGGCATCATCATCTTGGCGGAACGGCCGATTGCCTTGGGCGACCGGGTTGAAGTGGGAGGCGTGGCCGGGTGCGTGGCCCGCATCCGGCTGCGCAGCACCGAGGTCATCACCAACGACAACATCTCCATCATCGTGCCCAACTCGGATTTCATCACCCACCCGGTGACCAACTGGAGCCACGGCGATCCGCGGGTGCAGATCCGCATTCCCGTGGGCGTGGCGTATGGAACGGACGTGGAGTTGCTCCGGACCGTCCTGCTGGAGGTGGCCGCCGCGCATCCGAAGGTGCTGAAGAGTCCCGAGCCCACGGTTTTCTTCGAGGCCTTTGGCGACAGTGCGCTGCAGTTTGAACTGGGGGTGTGGACCTCCGAGATGACCCAGTCGCCCCGCCGGTTTCGCAGCGAGCTGAACTTCGCCATCGAGCGGAAGCTCCGCGAAAACCACATCCAGATTCCGTTCCCGCAACGGGATCTTCATCTGCGCACCGGGGCGATTGTGGTGCAAACCGGTCCTCCCCCGCCGTCCGCCCAAACCTGATTTTCCCCGCCGATTCTCCGCCGGGTGCCGGGCCGGCGGCCGTTCGGCCTCCCGACGCCTCACTCTGGCAAACCGCACTCGCGCTCGAATCTATTGATGTTCGCGCGGAGGCCGGCGACGATCAGCAGGTCGAGGAGCGCCAGCTTCAGTTCGGGTTCCGGCTCCCGGGCTTCCGTCTTTTCGCCGGGACCGGCTCGCGTCAGCAGGACGACGTTGACTTGAAAACGCTCGCGCAGCCGGGCTTCCGCCAGGGTTTTTCCGTGGAGGGGCGGACCGAGCCGCACCTTGGCCAGTTGATAATCTCCGCTCAGCTCCTGGCGGTCGCTGCCGGCGGCGTCGCGAAGGCGTTCGGCCAGCCGGTAGGCCATGTCGCGCGAGGGCAGCACGACGAGGTCGGCGCCCAGTTTTTCCAGCACGGTGGCGTGTTTTTCGTCCAGGGCCCGGCAGACGATCCGCTTGGCCTTGAGTTGCTTGAGGTGCAGGGTGGTGAGGATGCTGCCCTGCATGTTTTCGCCGATGCTCACGACCACGGCATCGGCATCCTGAACCCCCGCCTCCTTGAGCGCATCTTCGTCCTCGGCGTCCATCTCCACGGCGTGGAACCCGTCTTGGGTCAGATCCTCCACCCGCTTGGCATCGCGGTCCGCGAGGACAATTTCGCTGCCGAACTCGCTCAGGCGCGCGGCCAGATGAGCGCCGAAGCGTCCGGCCCCGATGATGAAGATGCGTTGTTTCATGGGCAGATTGTGCGGTCAACCAAGGGCCAGTTCTTCCTGAGGCTGGCGCACCAGCAGCGGT
The DNA here is from genome assembly GCA_964623105.1 of uncultured Akkermansia sp. Classification (GTDB taxonomy): domain Bacteria; phylum Verrucomicrobiota; class Verrucomicrobiia; order Limisphaerales; family BJHT01; genus BJHT01. The sequence goes on along the minus strand of CAZUUP010000084.1, from coordinate 8,928 downwards.
CGTGCCGGGCGGGCCAGATAAACCGACAGCACCAGCGGGCCGGCGCGGCCGGCAAACATCAGCGCGATGATGACCAGCTTCCCGGGCGCCGTCAGCAGCGGCGTGATGCCGGTGCTCAGGCCCACGGTGCCGAAGGCGGACACGGCCTCGAAGATCACCGCCAGCCAATGTTGGGAGGTGCGCGAGGCGGGCTGACCGGTTTCGAAAAGCATCAGCAGACCGATTCCCAGCAGCACGCACGCGCCGGCCACCAGGGTGAGCATGACCGCCACGTTCGACAGTTTGGGGCGCAGACGCCGTTCCCAGAACTGCACCTCCTCGCGCCGCCGCAACGCGCTCCACGCCGTCATCGCCAGCACGGCGAACGTCACCGTCTTGATGCCGCCGGCCATCGAGCCGGGGGCGCCGCCGATGAACATCAGCCCCAGCGTCAGCAACAATGTCGGCGGATTCATCTCGCCGACCTCGACCACATTGAAGCCGGCCGTGCGGGTCATGGCGGAGTGGAACAGCGCCCACGAAACCCGCTCCCAGCCACGGGCGTCGCGCAAGGTGTGGTTCCACTCGAACACCAGAGTCGCCCCGGTTCCCGCCACCAGCAGAACTACTGTCAGCAGCAGCGCCAGCCGGGTCTGCAGGGTGAGCCGTCCGCGCCGCCGCGGGTCGCGCCGCCAAAACGCGAAATACCGCAGATTGATCAGCGTCATCAGTCCGATGCCCCCGGCGATGACCAGCAGGTTCACCACCGCGAGGATGCCCGGCTGCTGCCGCCAGTGCGCGAGGTTGTCGGGGTACAGGGAGATGCCCGCATTGCAAAAAGCACTCACCGAGTGAAACACTGCCTCCCATAGAAGCTGCCCGGCGGAATCGCCCGGCGACGCCTCCACCAGCAGGGGATACAACACGACGGCTCCGGTCACCTCGAAAAGCAGGATGAACAGGCAGCCGTAGATGAACACGTCGAGCGGGCGGGCTTGTTGCAACCGGCCCATCGTGGCTTGAATTGTCTGCTCATCCGCCAGCGACAGCCGGCCCCCGCTCATCAGTGCCAGCGTGATGCTGGCCGTGAAAATGCCCACCCCTCCGGCCTGGACCAGCAGCAGGATCACCCCCTGTCCAAAGTGGTTGAACGTCTCCGCCACGTTCACGGGCGTCAGTCCGGTGACACACGCCGCCGAGGTGGCCAGGAAGAACGCGTCCAGCCACCCGAGCGACCGGCCCGGTTGCAGCGCCCACGGCTGGATCAACAGCAATGTCCCCAGCAAAATCAGCCCGCCAAATCCCAGCGGAACCCATCGCAGGCGCACCTCCGCGCGCCGCACCGCCGGTTGGGCCGCCGCGGAAAGAAATGGGTCAGGCGGGTCTGATTTCACAGCTACATTTTCCCATGCCGGAGGATGGCGATCAGCAACCAGAAGCCCATCAGCCCGGCAAGCACATACCCGGCAAGACCCAGCACCGAGACATCGCCCCACAGCGGCGGCACCTTCGAGTAGATGACGAGCGAGGAGCTGATGATGAGCGCCGCCACGACCACCGCGAAGGAGAGGCGGTTGGTCGCCTGCTCGATGGCGTGGGAGGCCGGTTCGAGCCCCTCGTGATGGAAGTTCACCCGCGCCCGGCCGGCCTTGAGCTGGGAGATGATGCCGCGTAAATCGCCGGGCATTTCTCGGGCGGCGTCCGCCAATTCTTGGGCAAACTCCAGCGCGGTCACGATCACGCGCCGGGGCCGCAGGCGGGCCATGCGGGTGCGTTGCATGAATGGTCTGGCGTGCTCCATCAGGTCGTAGCGCGGGTCGAGGTGGCGCACCAGTTCCTCCGTGACGCTCAGGGATTTGAGCATCACCACCAGGTCGGGCGGCAGGTGCAGGCGGTGTTTGCTGGCCAGTCGCGCCAGTTGCGCGACGAGGCGGGCGAAATGGATTTCCCCCGCCGCCCGGTAAAAATGCTGGTGCATGAATTCCGCCACGTCCGACTCGAAAGGTCCGCGAGCAGGTTCGATCTCGCTGTCGGTGAGTTGCAACAGCGCTGCCGCGACGCGCCGCTCGTTCCGGCGGGCGATGCCCCAGACGAAGTCCACGAAAGCCTCGCGAGTGCGCGAGTCCAGGAAGCCCATCATGCCGAAATCCAGGAAGCACACCCGTTGATCCGGCAGGACCTGGATGTTGCCCGGGTGAGGATCGGCATGAAAAAAACCGTGGGTGAAAATCTGCTTCATCACCAGATCGGCGATGCGGGCACAAAGCTTGTTACGGTCATGACCGGCCGCCTCCAGCTTTTCCAAGTCGGAAACCTTGATGCCCGCGACGTATTCCATCACCAGCACGCGGGGGGTCGTCAGGCTCAGGTACACGGCCGGGGGATAGATCGCCGGTTCATCACGAAACTGGCTGTAGAATCTTTCGAGGTGGGCCGCCTCGGCGGTGAAATCCAACTCCTTCTCCAGACTTCGCGCCAGTTCGTCCACCAGGGCGACCGGCTGGTGCAGCCGCCACTCCGGCAGGTGCGTCTCCGCGAGGCTGGCAATGTGCCGCAGGATGGCGAGATCTTCGCCGACGGTTTTCTGGATGCCGGGCCGCTGGGCCTTGATGACGACTTCCTCGCCCGTCAGCAATCGGGCGCGATGCACCTGCGCAATGGAGGCGGAGCCCAAGGGCGTTTCCTCGACCTGCGCAAAGACCGTCGTCAGCGGGCGTTTGAGTTCGTCCTCGATGACGGCACGCACCTCGGCGAAGTCGAGCGGGGCGACCTGATCCTGTAGTTTGGCCAGTTCATCGGTGAATTCCGGCGGCAGCACCCGGGTGCGGGCGGCGGCCAACTGCCCGAGTTTCACAAACGTGGGACCGAGTTCCTCGCACGCCCGGCGCAGTCGCTCCGGCTGGCTGATTTGCTGCATGCCTGCCTGCTGTTCGCGGACTCGTTTGACCGGCAGGCGGTCCGCCCGGGGGATGGGCAGGTGCTGTGCAAGGTCGTCGTAGCCGTATTTGAGCAGTATGCTGGCGATGTCGCGCAGGCGCCTCGCCTGATGATATGCGGCGCCAATTTTTCGGAAACGGGTGAAGAGTTCCATCGTCAGTTGTCTGCGCTCATAGGGGCGCGGCGGCTTTGCCCGCACCCACGGTGACGGGTCCGGGCGAGGCAATAACTCGTCGTCGCATCGGCGTTTGAATTGGAATCATGGGTCTTTTTGTGGCCACCTGCCGGGCCGCGGCAGTCCGGCTCCCGCGGCTCGTCCCCGGGGGACGTGCCGGCGGTGGCGGTGGACGGATGCCCAGCGCGAAAGGTACCGCAAAACCGGGCCATCCGTTCAGGCAGCCTGACACCAGGATCTCAAGTGCTGCGCGGCGGGTCGGCTTTGCGCTTCAGCCGTGATACGCTGATGGTGATCCAACCACCGAGGAGGCCGGAAACGAAGGATGCGAACACGACCAAGGCCAGGGAAATGGAGAACTGCCAGACCGCAAATTTCACTTCGACCACGGCGGCATTCTGCACGGCGAAGACCAAGGTCGCCAGCAGCAGCAACCCGGCGAGGAAGAGCTTGAAGTTCACGCGAAACGGGGCCGGGAGCGGTTCACTTGAATTTTTCGACCGCCCGAGTCGAGGCCTGCTTGAGGCTGTCCCAAGCGGTCTCCACTCCGGTCTTCATCTCCTCGAACGCCCCTTCAGTGGCCGCACCGAGTTCCTTGAGTTTGGATTTTGCCGCCTCCAGCTTGCCCTCGGCATCGGCAAGTTCCTCATAAGCCATGATTTTGCCGTCGGCGACGGCGCGTTTGGCCCGGGCTTTCAACAAGTCCAGGTGCGCCCGTTCCTCCTCCAGCTTTGCTTCCATTTTTTCCCGATATGCATCTCGCAGGCTCATAATCTTGTGGTTCTTCGTGTTATCATTTCACCGTGGCGCGGAGGGCTTCAGCGCAGATTCACCATTCCGTCGCCAACAGACCATATCCGAAGGTCTGGCCGGGGCCAATGATCGATAATGCTCGGGACAATCCCAACGGTTCCGGACCTTTCGCGCCCCGCTCAGTGGTGCTCCATCGCCGTGTTTACCAACACCAGTTCGCTTACATTCTCCAGCGTCAGCAACCCCACCAACCGCCCCTCGGAAAGGACGGGGGTGGCGGCACAATCGTTTTCCCGCAGGGCTTCGATCGCGGTGGCCAGCATCGCGGCGGCATCGACTGTCGGGCAGTTGCGGCTCATGGCATCGGCGACTCGCGTGCCCGGTCGGCCCTCGGAGAGTGACTTCACCAGATCGTTACGGCGCAGGATGCCGACGACCTGGCCGCCGTCCAGTACGGGAAAGTCGTGTTGGGAGCCGGCGAGCAACTCCTTCACCGCCACGTCCAAAGAATCCCCGGTGGTGAGCGAGCGGAAGCGCGTCATCATCGCATCGCGCACCCGCAGTCCGGCCAGCGCTGATTGCATTTCCACCATGCCCGCCTCGGCTTGCGCGCCCAGATACACGAAGACGGCGATGAAGATGAGCATCGGATTATGGAAAAAGCCCACCACGCCAAACACAATGGCCATCGCCTGGCCCACGTTGGCGGCAATGATTGTGGCCCGCCGGCGCCCGAGTCGCGCCGCCAGCAGCGCCCGCAGCACCCGTCCGCCGTCCATCGGAAAGGCCGGCAGCAGGTTGAATCCGGCGAGGAACAGGTTCACCCACAAGAGCCGGACCAGAAAGCTGCCTTTGAGCAACTGCACGTCCAAGATTCCCTCCAGTCCGGCCAGCGCGACGATGACAACGAAGAGCGCCATCGCGATACCCACGTTGACGGCGGGTCCGGCGATGGAAACCCAGAATTCTTGCATGGGTTTTTCCGGGATCCGCTCCAGCCGCGCCAGGCCCCCGATGGGCAGCAGGGTGATGTCGCGCGTTTTGATGCCATAGCGCCGGGCGGTTAGCGCGTGACCGAACTCATGCAGCACCACGCACAGGAACAGCGCGAGAATGAATCCCACGCCGGCGACGGCTTGCGTGGTGTTCTGGCCCTGCCCGAGGTGGCTGAAGAAAATCCAGCCCAGCAACAGCAGAAAGGTCCAGTGGATGTAAACCCCGATGCCGGCGAAGGTGCCCAGCCGAAAGGACCATTTCATGATGCGTGATGCGGCGAGTGGCGCTCAGGCGGCAGGTCTGGCCGCGGCCAGCGCGGCCAGCTGGTTGTCGAGATGGAACAATCCATTCTCATTGCCACCCACCAAGCGCAGCTTGGCGATCAGATCATGCACCGTCTTTTCCTCCTCCACCTGTTCGTCCAGAAACCAGCGCAGGAAGGACATCGTCGGGTAGTCCTTGTGCTGTTCCGCCAGTTCATAGATGCGGTTGATGCAGGTGGAAACACTCTGTTCGTGGGCGAGGCTGGTTTCGAACGCATCGAGTGCGGAGACAAAGCTGGTCTTGGGCTGGGGCACCGCCGTCAATTGCACCCGTCCGCCGCGGTCGTTGACATAGCGAAAGAACTTCATGCCGTGACCGAGTTCCTCCTGCCCTTGCAGCGTCATCCACGCCGTGAATCCGTTGAGGGACTGGTGGTCGAAGGAGGCGGCCATCGCCAGATACGCGTAGGCGGAGAGGAACTCGAGATTGATCTGCTCGTTCAGCGCCTGCTCGATGGCGGGATGTAATTTCATGGGAGGTTTGGTTGGGTGGGGGTTGGCGAACTTTTTTTGACGGGCTGGAACGGAGCGCTTTCGGGTCGCACGCGAAGTCTTGATCGGCGTTCTTCCGGTCGCGGGCCCGGGCCGTGCCGCCGCGCCGACCAGTCCGGTGATTACGCCGCCGGTCGAGCGGCACCGCCACAATGGCGGCAGCTTTCGTTGCGGGCATTCCGTTCTCGCGGGTGTCCTGGATGGCATAACGATCACGGTCTTGAGCTGCGGGCATGCCTGCCACCCGGCGATCCTACTCCTCCGCCGAATAATCTCAATCGGGCAGTTCCCCCGAAACCTCTCAGGGAAACACGGAGACAGCTCGCCCCGCCGCGCTGAATGAATTCAGTGCGCGAACCGGAAAAAGGAGGATGGCTGCGAGCGTCGGCTTGAGCGCGCCGAGAAACAGTCCCAGCGGGCTGATCCTTGGGTCGCTGAAGCCATTGGCGTCTTGCATGATGCCAATGCCGGCGGGGGTCGGCGCTTTGTGGATGACGGTCGGTCCGCCGCCCGCCACTGCGCCCGCCACGAGCGCATGCTTGAGTTCGTTCGGGATTCCTACGACCGGAGAACCGAGACCAGTTTGCGCCCCGCTGGCCGTCAGCACCGTCAACCCACCCCCGCCGCAGACGAGCACGCTGTCTTTCAAACTTGGGATGAGCGGCTTCAGCCAGGACCGCGGCGAGGAACCCAGTCTCACCGAGCCTGCAGGGAAGAATTCGATCGACGCCCCCTTCCGGAACATGAGGCTGTTCGAATTCCTGTGGGGCGGTGCCCATTCCGAAGACCACGGATGACACGCCGTGGAACACGTCCGGAAGCTGGGCTAGCGCGACGAACAGCGCGAGAAAGACGGAGTGAAGGGCGGCGGGCGAGGGCGGAACGCCGGGGCATTTGTCCGGTGCAAACGAAAGTGTGGTGAGATCCGTGAGGCAGCCGCGTCGCGCCACCTGTCAAAACCGCGCAGCGAGCCGTCGCCGGAGAGGCAGGATCGCAGAGCATGGACGGCGTGTCCCGGTTCCGCCTCCGCGTCACCGTCGCCACCGGCATCAACTTGGATTTGGTGAAATCCAGTCCCTCGATGAAGGCCGCGTTTTGTGAACCGAGCCTTTCATCGCCGCGACCCGGAGGAACGTCGCCGCGACCCGCACCCCAGACCTCGCCTCGGTTTCGGCCGGAAAATGAAGGACATTTTCCGGCCTGGGACCAGCGGGCCACGAGTGCGTCGTGCGCGGTGGGCGTTTGACGCAAAAGTCATGCGACGCGGCGAGGCGGAAACCCCGAGACGAGGATTTTGCATGGCGAAGGATTCATGCGGAAGAAAGCAAACCAATCACTGTAAGCGGCCGGGCGCATGGGATCTCAAAACGGCCAGAACTTGGGTATGAGATACGTTGCCAGTGCGCAGAAGACCAAGTTCAACGGGAGCCCGACCTTGAGGAAATCACGGAACTTGTAACCGCCTGCGCCGTAAACCAGCGTGTTGGTCTGGTAGCCAATCGGAGTGGCAAAACAGGCCGACGCCCCGAGCGCCACGGCGATGAGAAACGGACGCGGGCTGACGTGCATGGCGGTGGCAGCTTCCACAGCTATCGGCGTGAGCAGCACGGCGACGGCGTTGTTGGAGAGAAAGTTGGTCAGTGTCGAGGTCAGCAGCACGACGGCCGAAAGCACGACCATTGGCCCCCAGGCGCCCAGGCCGTGGATGAGTGTGTGCGCGACAAGCGCCGCGCCCCTGGTCTTTTCCAGCGCCATCCCCAAGGCCAGCATCCCGAAGATGAGGAAAATGATCTTCCAGTCCACGGACTCGTAGGCTTCTTCCACATCGAGACAGCGCGTGGCCACAACGGCCACCGCCGCCATGACCGCGAGCGCGCCAATCGGCAGCACATTCAGCGTCGCCAGGCCCACAACGAGGGCGATGGCTCCGACGGCCAGCGCCTGTTTGCGCCGGCGCTTGGCGGTTTCAGGCACGTCGAGTAGCAGCAGAAAATCCCGGTGGCCGCGCAGTTGGTTCATGGCGGTCTCCGGGCCTTCCACCAGCAGTGTGTCGCCGTAACGAAGTTTCACCTCGGCAAAATCCTCGCGCAGGTTCACGCCCTGGCGATGCACGGCCAGCACCAGCACGCCGTAGCGGCGGCGAAAGTTAGCGGCGCGCACGCTCCGACCGACCAGGCTGGAGCGCGGCCCGATGACGCATTCGGCCACGACAGCCTTTTGCGTCCCGACGAGTTCCACGCCGAGCGTGGATTTGGGAGATAATGCCACGCCTTCGAGCTGGTTGAGTTCGAGGACGGAAGTCAGCGGCGTGGCCAGCCGCAGGCGGTCGCCGGGCTCAAGGACAATCTCGTCCAGCGGTGTGTAAATCAGCTCGCCGGCACGAATGACTTCAAGCACGCGGACGCTAGGCTGGTTGGCCAACGGCGTCTTCGCAAAGGGCTTGCCGACGAGCGGGGATTCCGCGGTGACGAGCACCTCGGTCAAATACTGCTTGCTGTTGGTCGATTGGAGCGTGGAAGCGAGTGTGTCGCGGTTCGGCAACAGATGGCGTCCGACGGTGAGCAGGTAAATCAGACCCGCGACCGCCAGCAGCCAGCCGACTCTTCCCAGCTCGAACATGCCCAACGCCGGCTGGCCGAGTTGCTCGGCCGTGGAGCTGACGAGGATGTTCGTCGAGGTGCCGATGAGCGTGCACAGCCCGCCAAAGATGGAGGCGAAGGACAGTGGGATGAGCAGCTTGGATGGCTTCAGCCCGCGTGACGCCGCCAGCGAAATCATGATGGGCATGAACACGACCACGACCGGCGTGTTGTTGATGAAGGCCGAGAGCACCGCGACGATAGGCAGCATCACCAGCAGCACCGACCAGTCGCTCCGGCCGACGGCGCGGTTCAGTCGATGCGCGATGGACTCGATGACGCCCGTGCGCTCCAGGGCGGCGCTGAGGATGAACATGCTCGCGACGGTGATGGCCGCCTCGTTGCTGAAGACCTTGAACGCCTCCGCCGGGGTCAGGATGCCGGTGATTACCAGCGCGCTGAACGCGAGCATCGCGACGACATCGAGCGAAAACTTCTCCCAGACCATCATGCCAAAGGTGATGGTCATCAGGGCGAAAACGAATCCGATTTCAAACGTCATGCTCGGGGGTCCACAAGAACAGGCTGATACCGGTTGGCACCGGTGTTGTTCTGAAAACCACTCCGGCGCCCAACTGCGGACGCAGCGTAGCATTGTTGGCGATGGGTTGGCGATGCGCACCATTACGAGCGG
>CAZUUP010000083.1:0-13994 GCA_964623105.1 uncultured Akkermansia sp. | reverse complement strand
TTTGAATCGACGGCTCCGGCCCGAACTTTTGCAACTAGTGACACCGGCCAGCCAAGGACGCGCCGAAGAGCGGTTTTGGCGCGCCCGCGCCTGTTCGCCGGCACACCGGCCTGCCCGTCGCTGGCTGTCAGGTTTTGCGCAGGCACCACGAGCGGTAAGCCAGCGAGCCAGTTTGGAGGGCGACATACACCCGCGATCCCGGCACGCCGGCAAAATCCCGACCCAGACCATGCAGGAATTCGGGCAATCGCTCACGGATCAGCGTCAGGCTGCGGCCGGCATTGGCATTCATGCCGCGCAACACTTCACCACCGATGTCGCACGCACGAACCGTCGTCAGCGAAGCACACGCAATCGCCTGCTCCCAGGCGTTCACATCTTCGCGAAAGCGAAAATCGGCGTATAGAAAATGCCCGCCGGGCCGGAGGACGCGGGCCACTTCGCCGAGAAACCCGCCGAAATCCGGGTAACAATGCGACGCCTCGACGTTGATGACCGCGTCAAACGAACCGGAGGGGAACGGCAGGCGCTGCGCGTCGCCCGTCTGGAATTCCAGGTTGCCGAGCCGATGCCGTTCCCGGCAGAAGCGGATGCCCGCGGGATTGAGATCCAGGCCCGTGTAGCGTTTGGGATGCGTATTGCGCGCCAGCCAGGAGGCGCCGCCGCCATGCCCGCAGCTCACCTCCAGCACTTCCTTTCCTTGCAAATCCACCGGCGCGGCGGCGTGGTGATACAACTGGATGCAGGCGCGGTTCGGTTCGTCCTCGGAAGCCAGCGGCAAGCCCAGCGGCGGATCGGTCTCGAAGGCATAATTGAGGAACAGCACCTCGCGGCCCCGCAATCGGCGCGTGAGAAACGGATACCACAACCGCCAGATCGCCTTGCGCGCCGGACCGTAGGAAAGCATGCGTTCCAAGAAAGGCATAAGCAGGAGGAGTTCAGGCCCCGGGCCGGGCGCTCATTCGGACTTGCCCTTCACCGGCCAAAGTGGCGATTCGGTGCGAGCCTCGCGCAGAAGTTTTTCCACCTTGCCCACCACGTCAGGATGACTTCCAGCAACATCCGTTTGCTCGCCGGGATCCCGCTTGAGATCGAAGAGCTGCAATGGCAGGGCTTCGGCGGGCCGCACCGCCTTCCAGTCACCGAGGCGAAGCGCCTGCTGAAAGCCGCCTTCGTGAAATTCCCAGTAAAGATAGGGATGCCGCGACGATTCCTTCCCGAGCAACGCCGGCAGCAGCGACCTGCCATCGATGTCTTTCGGCGCCGTCCGCCCGGCCAGTTCGGCGGCGGTAGGCAGAAAATCCCATAGCGCACACGGATGATCGTTGGTGACCCCTGCCTGGATGCGACCGGGCCAGCGAACCAGCAACGGCACCCGCAACCCGCCCTCATGGAGCGAGCGCTTGCCGCCTCGGAACGGCCCGGCACTGGCAAAAAACGCCGGGTCATTGCCGCCTTCGGCGTGCGGACCGTTGTCGCTGGAGAAAAACACCACGGTGTTGGTGGCGAGCTTGAGTTGCTCCAACTGGTCGAGAATCCGTCCGACATCGCTGTCGAGCCGGGTGATCATGGCGGCCTTGTTCTTCTCGGGCTGCGGCCAGTTTTCCTTCGAGTACGGGGCGTCCGTGGGCGTATCCATCCCGTTGCGGGTCCGGCGGGTCAACTCGTTGTTCGCATGCGGAAGTGTGACCGCCAGGTAAAGGAAGAAGGGCGTGAACTGATTGAAACGGTCGGGCTTGTTGAGGCGGATGAAATTTGCCGCGGCGTTGCTGAAGAGATCCTGAATGTACAGGCGTCGCTGGCCGCCTTGATTCATCACCAGCGGAAACTTGCCGGCCGCCCCGCGGGCGGAATCACAACGCCAGATGAATTCCGGATAATAATCCTGCGCATGGCGCGCATCCAGAAATCCAGCCCATTGATCAAATCCTTTCTGTTCCGGTGTGCCGGGTGTGCCACTCGGACCCAGCGCCCATTTCCCAATCGCGCCCGTCTTGTAGCCGGCCTGTTTCAAGAGTTCCGCGACCGTGAAATCGCGCGGCCGCAACGACGCCTCGCCATCCCCGCGAATCCACCCGTGCCCGCTGTGCAGCCCGGTCATCAGCGCCGCGCGCGACGGCGCGGAAACACAACTGCCCGCGTAACACTGCGTGAAGCGCATGCCCCCGGCGGCCAGACGGTCAAGATTCGGGGTTTTGATGCGCGTTTGCCCATAGCACCCCAAATCCCCGTAGCCCAGATCGTCGGCGAGAATGAAGATAATGTTGGGAACAGCCGGACCGGCGGACGGCCCGATCGGCGGCGCGTCCGTGACCGCCTCGGCACCGTGAACCAACACTCCAAGCCAGCCCGCCAGCACCCACACGGACCAGCACGGGTGCATGACGGACCTTAAAGACTTTGCGAGCCGACACATGAGCCGATTATGCGGACCCAAGCCCGGCAAGGGAATACGCGAGTTTTCTGCGAGACCCGCAGGGGACACCAACAGAGCGGCGGGCATGCCTCCTTCGTCGCCGGCTTTGGACGCGCGGCAAGCGCACAGTGAGGGCGGCCAATGCGATTGCACCTCCGCACAGCCCCAGTTGTCCTTCCCGGGATGACACGGGCCACAGGCGGCACGGCGCCCGCCATATCGCCAGCCGGCCCTGATGCGCACATTCCCTCCCAGGACTTCGGGATGCCCAAGGCGAAGCACCGCGCTCATCTTCACGCTTTGCAACGCCGCAGCCCTGCCTTAGCTTGCCGCCCTTCGATTCTGTATGCCGTCCGTGTTTATCAAGACTTATGGCTGCCAGATGAACGAGCGCGACTCGGAAGCCGTCGCCGCGCAACTCGTGGCCAAGGGCTATGCCGTCGCGCCCTCTGAGGCGGCCGCGGACGTGATCTTGCTGAACACGTGTAGCGTTCGCGACGCAGCCGAGCAGAAAGCACTTGGCAAGATGGCCAATCTCGCCGCCGAGGTCCGGCAGCGCCGCCCCGAGGTCGTCCTCGGTTTTCTGGGTTGCATGGCGCAGAGCCGCGGTCAGGAACTTGTGGACCAGATTCCCGAGGTCGATCTGGTACTCGGCACCCAGAAATTCCACCGCACGGCCGAACACCTCGACGGCCTGCTCAGCGGCCAACGCTCCAAGATCGTAGATACCGCCGACGAACCCGGCAGCGAAAGCACCATCCGCGAGCATCTGGCCGGCGAACCCGGCACGGCGCCCGGCGTCACCGCCTACGTCAGCATCATGCAGGGCTGCAACCAGTACTGCACGTTTTGCATCGTTCCCTACACCCGCGGTCAGGAACGCAGCCGGCCGATCCCGGACATTGTCGCCGAATGCCGGGAACTCGTCGCGCGCGGCGTCCGGGAAATCGTGCTGCTCGGCCAGATCGTCACCAGCTACGGCAAGCGCGAAATCGGGGCGCACGATGGCAAATCCGCCTTTGTCCAACTGCTCGAGGCCGTCCACGAAATCGAGGGGTTGCACCGGATCCGCTTCACGTCGCCCCATCCCAAGGGCTACGGCGAAGACCTCGTCGCCGCCTATGGCCGCCTGCCAAAATTGGTTCCCAGCGCGCACATTCCCGCGCAAAGCGGCAGCGACCGAATCCTGCGATTGATGCACCGCGGCTACACGCGCGAGCGGTTCAGCGCGATCGTCCGCCAGCTACGGCAGGTCCGGCCGGCGATCGGACTGACCACCGACTTGATCGTGGGCTTCCCCGGAGAAACCGATGCGGACTTCGCGGCCACGCTCGACTTGATTGGCGAGATCGAGTTCGACAACGCCTACGTTTTCAAATACTCGCCCCGTCGGGACACCCCGGCCGCCTCCATGCCGGGGCAGGTGCCCGAGGCGCTCATCGAAGAACGGCATGCACGGCTGCTGGCGGGTGTGAATGAGATCGGGCACCGCAAGTATGCCGCTTGCATCGGCACCACCATGCAGATTCTCGCCACCGGCCCAAGCCGGCGCAATGCGGCGCGAATGGAAGGGCGCACTCCGTGCAACAAGATCGTGATTTTTGAAGGTTCCCAACGGCATGTTGGCCAATTGCTGGACGTGCAAATCGTCCGCGCCGGCTCGTTCACCCTGTATGGCGACCCGGCAATCCTCAATCTGAACTAGCGGAAAACTGGCGATGAAACTCTCGACCCTGACCATTATCCTCGGACTTGGATTTGCGGCCCTCCAGATATTCGGTGTGCTCTGGCCGGAGCGCTTCCGCGCGAGGTTGCGGCGCTTTCCCCGCTCGGTCTCGTGGGGCGTGGTCCTCACGCTCGCCGCCACCGCGGGTTTCCTGTGGAATCTTCAGCAGGAGGCAATATCCGACTTTGCCGCCTATAAGCCGATCATGCTCCTCGGGTTCGGGTTGCTGGGAGTGGCGACGTGCATCTTCGTCCAAGATTTCCTGGCCGTGCGCGGGCTGGCGGTGCTGCTCTTGCTGCTGGCCAAAATCTTGGTGGACACCGCGCGTTGGTCCGAGTCGGGGTGGCGCCTTCTGATCATGGTTTGGGCCTACTCATGGGTAATCGCCGGAATGTGGTTCACGGTGTCGCCCTGGCGGCTGCGCGACCTCATAGACTGGTCCACGGCGACAGTTGAACGCACACGAAACCTGAGTGTCGCGCGCATGGCCTTCGGCCTGTTCATCGCCGGGCTGGGACTGACGGTGTTCTGACCCGGACCGATGCCGCCACCGTTCCAGCCGGAAGGGAAACAAACTGTGCAGGCATGAAGAAAAGCGGCCGAATTCTCGTGATTCGGGGGGGGGCCATCGGCGATTTCATCCTCACGCTGCCCGTGTTCGCCGCGCTCCGGTCACAGTTTCCCGACACCCACCTCACCCTGCTCGGCTACCCGCACATCGCCCAACTCGCGCTTGCCGGCGGGTTGGTGGACGAAATCAGGTCCATCGAGGCCCGCCCCCTGGCCAGCTTCTTCGTCAGCCGCGGCGACCCTGACGCCGCCCTGGCAGAGTTCTTCTGCAGCTTCCATATCATCGTCTCCTACCTCTACGACCCCGATGAGTACTTTCAGCAGAACGTTCGCCGGAACAATCGCGCGCAGTTCATCGCCGGGCCACACCGACCGGACGAGCAACAACGCATCCCCGCCAGCGCCGTGTTCCTGAAACCCCTCGAACGTCTCGCCATATTCGATGCCCCGGCAACTCCCCACCTGCAGATCCAGCCCGGGACCGCCGACGATTTGCCACCCGGCGACTGGGTGGCAGCGCACCCCGGCAGCGGCAGCGAAAAGAAAAACTGGCCCGAGGATCGCTGGGCTGAACTCCTGCGCCGGATTCTGAACACCAATCCAGCCACCCGTGTGCTCCTGATCGCCGGGGAAGCGGACGGCGACAAGCCCCGGCGCCTGGCCAGTCAACTGCCGGCCGAGCGAATCCGGTTGGCGTTAAACCTGCCACTTCCCCGACTGGCCCAACTGCTCCAATCCTGCCGTTGCTATCTCGGCCACGATTCCGGCATTTCCCATCTTGCCAGCGCCATCGGACTCCCCACCCTGCTGTTCTGGGGCGACACGATCGAGGAAATCTGGCGTCCTCCCGGCCCCAAGAATCAGGTGCTCAAACACGCCTCGGGCCTGAGCAACCTCCCGGTTGACCTGGCTTACGGCGCCTATCGGGACCTTCGCGAGCGCACCTAGCCCGACACTGCGAACCCGCCAATTCTCCGCGCAGTGCTCCGTCCACGCGATGCTCCCGAAACCCTTGCCCCGCAAGGATTCCGCTCCATTGCCGATCAATCCGATCTTGCCCCGCATCCGGACAAAAACAGTCGATCAAAAACATCGGATTCCCCTTTGACACATCACCCGGCACGTGGTCCTTTTAGAAGGCAGGTTTTTGTTTTTGCGCTGTAAAATGAATCCGAATCAATTCTCGAAGCCTTCAGGGGTGTTTTGTCTGACCAGTCGGTGTCTCCAACGGACTGCGCTGGTGCTGCTGACCGTCATCCAGTTGATTTCACCCCGCTCCGGGCTCTCCCAGGCTACCCTCCCGCCGGGTTTCTCGGAAACCCGCATCCGCAACATTTCCTCGCCCGCCGCCCTCGCCCTCGCTCCCGACGGGCGGGCGTTTGTCTGCTCCCAAGGCGGTTCGGTGCGTGTCATCAAGAATGAAGCACTGCTGGCCACCCCGCTTATCACCCTCAGCGTGTCGGCTTTCGAGGAGCGCGGCCTCACCGGCATCCAGGTGGACCCAAACTTTGCCAGCAACGGCTACATCTACCTCTACTATGCAGCCCTGACCCCGACCATCCACAACCGCCTGAGCCGCTTCACTGTTGTCGGCGACGTGGCCAACCCGAACACCGAGGTGATTCTTTTCGACCTGCCCTCGCTTACTGCCTCGGGTTGGCACAACGGCGGCGGCATTCAGTTCGGCCCCGACGGGAAACTTTATCTCTCAGTCGGCGAGAACAATGTGCCCGCCAACGGCCAGTCCCTCGAAACCACCTTGGGCAAAATTCTCCGCATCAATCCCGATGGCACCATTCCCAGCGACAATCCGTTCTTCAACGCCACCACCGGACAAAACCGGGCCATCTGGGCGCGCGGCTTCCGCAATCCTTACACCATCACTTTCCAGCCGGGAACCGGTCGGATGTTCATCAACGACGTCGGCTCGTACCTCTGGGAGGAAATCAGCGAAGGCGTCGCCGGCGGCAACTACGGGTGGCCGACTTACGAGGGCTACACCACTGCGGCCGGATTCCAATCCCCCGTTCACGCTTACCCGCATCCCGAAGTATATCCCACCAGCAGTGCCATTACCGGAGGGGCGTTCTACAATCCCGACGCCGTCAACTTCCCGGCCGAATACGTCGGCAAGTACTTTTTCTCCGACGGGTTCCAGCAATTCATCAAGGTGCTGGATCCGGTGACTCGGACCGTGACCCCGTTCGCCAGCTTCCCCTACTCCATCTACGCCGACCCGATCGACAACAACGCCGTGGTTGCCCTCTATCCGACGGTGGGCAAGAACGGGTTCCTGTATTACCTGGCCCGCTCACCCATCTCCGCCCAGTACTCCTCGCTCAACATCATACGCTACATCGGCGGCAGTGCTCCTCAGATTGGATCCCAACCGGTGAACCAACTTGCCGCAGCCGGCAACTCCGCCTCCTTCGAGGTTTCCGCCTTCGGGAACGCCCCGCTGACTTATCGCTGGCAGCGCAGGAATTCCGGCGCCACCAGCTTCGCCGATGTCCCCGGCGGCACCGCCAATCGCCTCACCCTCCTAAACGTCAGCGTCGCGGACAATGGCGCCCAATTTCGCTGCATCATCACCAACCTCGTCGGCTCCGCGACCAGTTCGGTGGCGACCCTGACGGTCAGCGCCACCACTCCGCCAACCCCGACCATCAGCGCGCCCGTCGGCGGCACCAAATACCGCGGCGGCGACATCATCACCTTCGAGGGCTCGGGAACCGATCCGGTGGACGGGATTTTGTCCGCCGCCCGCCTCAGCTGGAAAATTGATTTCCACCACCTCGAGCACACGCATCCGGTGCTTCCGGAGACTTCCGGAATTCGCAGCGGAAGCTTTGAAGTCCCCACCCTTGTTGAAGCCAGCCCGGATGTGTGGTTCCGCATCTACCTCACCGCCACCGGCTCGTCCGGGCTTTCCGCGACGACCTATCGCGAAATATTCCCCCTAAAATCGACCAACACCTTGACCACCGACCCGCCCGGACTGCAGGTCCTCCTGGACGGTCACCCGGCGCCCACACCCACCAATTGGGTCGGTGTCATCAACGTCATCCGTTCCCTTGGCGCTGCCAGCCAGTCCTACAATGGCAATTTTTACGTCTTCGATTCCTGGTCAGACAACGGCGCAGCCACCCACGACATAGCAACCCCGGAAACGGCCACCACTTACACCGCGCGTTTCCGGTTGGTCCCGCCCACCGACAACGCCGCCATGACCTCCCAGACCGTCCCCAGCCAGATGATTACCGGCTTGAGCTACAACCTTGCCATCCGGATGCAAAACACCGGCAACACCACCTGGCCTGCCAATTCCACCTACGTTCTCGCGGCCCAGAACCCCGCCAACAACACCGTCTGGCGCGCCACCCCGGTGACCCTGCCCACCTCCGTGGCCCCTGGCGACAGCTATACCTTCACCTTCTCGGTAAAAGCGCCGACCACCGCCGGAACCTATAATCTTCAGTGGCAAATGCAAAAGGCCGGGACCTTCTTCGGCTCACCTTCGGACAACGCCACGATCAATGTTGCCGTCCCGACCGGCGCCGCAGCCAACAATGCCGCTTTCGTCTCCCAAGGTGTCCCCACCACGATGGCACCCGGCTCCTTCTACAACGTGTTGGTGACCATGCGGAATACCGGTGCCGGGCCGTGGTCTTTTGACACCAAACACAAACTTGGATCCGCGAACCCGCGCGACAACACCCGCTGGGGCTTTACACGCATCAATCTCACCAATGCCACCGCCAATATCGTGAACCCCGGTGAAATTCAAACCTTCAACTTCCGGGTCAAAGCGCCCACCACCCCCGGCACCTACAATTTTCAGTGGCAAATGTTGCAGGAATTGGTCGGCTGGTTCGGCACGGCGTCGGCCAACCAGATCATCAACGTAACCGGCAGTGGGACCACCCCCATCACCTTCGCCATGCCGCCAACCAACCGGACGGTCAACGCCGGCCAGTCCACTTCCTTCTTCGCAGGCGCGATCGGTTCGAGCCCGATTTCCTTCCAATGGCAACGTCGGGCTCCCGGCAGTGCCGATTTCACCTCCATCCCCGGAGCCACCTCCGCAACTCTCCTGCTCGCCTCGGTCGGCGGTAATGACAATGGAGCCGCCTTCCGCTGTGTGGCCGTGAATCCCGCAGGCTCTGTCACCAGCCCCGTTGCAACCCTTACCGTCGGCGGCACCGGCAGCGAGAGCCCGCCAACCGTCGTCGTCCCCCCCGCCAGCCAGACCGTGGCTGTGGGCAGCTCCGCAACCTTCGGCATCACGGTGACCGGCACCGCGCCTCTTGCCTATCAGTGGCATCGCAAGGAGCCCGCCGGTGCCACCTTCAACCCCATTCCCGGAGCCATCAACCCTACCTATCAGATCGCATCCGTGACCGCCAACGACAATGGCGCCCAATTCCAGTGCGTCGTGAGCAACACCGTCGGCAACGACTCCAGCGCGCCCGCCTCGCTCACCGTCATTGGCACTGGAGGCGGTGGTGCCCCGACCATCACCTCCTTCTCGCCCGCCAACGGCCTGCGTCAGGTGCCGATTACCACGTCCATTCAAGTCGTGTTCTCCAAGGACATGGACCCGAACACCATCAACGCGAGCACATTCACTCTCATCCGAAAGACCACTACGCTGGTCCTGCCCGCCACCATCACGTACAATCCCGGCACCCGGACAGCCACCCTCACACCGTCCAGCCCGCTCAAGACCGACTGGACCTATAACGTCACGGTCATCGGCGGCGCGGCCGGGGTCAAAGACACGGGCGGACAGGCGCTCGCCAGCACCGCCACTTGGAGCTTCTACACAACCGACACCTTGGGACCGCGCATCTTCAACGTCGCCGTCAGCGCGATCGGCACCACATCCGCCACCATCAGCTGGGACACCAACGAAAACGCCGACAGCCAGGTCCGCTACGGCCCTGCCCTGCCCTACTCGCAAGCGACACCCGTGGCGGGGGCACTGGTCCTCCGGCGTTCGATGACGCTCACCGGCTTGACCCGTGGAACCGTTTACAACTACGAAATCCGCAGTCGTGACGGTTACGGCAACCTGAGCGTCAGATCCAACGCGACCTTCACCACCGCCCCGTAAGTCAGCCGCGAGCCTTGGTCAAACCTGGCGACGGCCCCCGCCGTCGCCATTTTCTTTGCCCACCCAAGAGAACATCGGAAGCGGTCGCCGCAACCACCGCTCCAACGTCCGCCACTTCTCGCCGGCACCGACGTCAGGGCAATGACAGCGTTGGCCCCATCACTTTCCCTCGTCACCACGAAATCCCCCCTCCGCCCCAACTTCGAGGGAAACCTGCCGCCCCCGTCACAGGCACTAACTGCCACCGAAACCCGACCGCACGGACGCGAGCGTGGCTCCGCGGCAATCCAACGCAAAATCGCTTCTATCGTCCCCCGGTCAACGCACCATGTACCGTCTTGGCGATCAAGGCAGCACCGGCAGCGTTGGGATGAATCTTGTCCGGGAACATTTCAGGCCGCCCGCTCAGCGCCGAGTACAAGTCGATTGTCGGCAAGCCCTTCGCCTTGGCTACCTCAAGGATGATCGGGATGACTTCCTCCTTCACCACCGGTTCATTGATTCCCCACCTTTCCTGATAAACCGGTACGGGCAGGCACAAGTACACCTTGGGTTTCGAGGGCAATCCCGCAAAATGCTCCGCCAACGCCCGCAAATCAGCCGCGAACTGCTCTTTGTGTTTCCAATTCTGCGGTTTGGAATCATTTGTCCCCAGCTTGATCACCACCACATTCGGCCCCCATTCGGTTGCCGCCTTGAATGCCCCCGTTTTCCAATAAGGATGGTCGCCGTTTCTTAGCAAGGTCGCTCCGCTCACGCCAAAATTCCGGCTCTCAAAACCGCTTCCCAGCAACCGCCCCAGCACCACCGGGTAGTTGTTTGTCTCCCGCTTCTCGACTCCGGCACCAAACGTGATGCTGTCACCCACGCACGCCACCCGCACCGCCTCAGCCAACAGGTTACACGGGGAGATGAGCGCACTAACCACCAACCCGGCAAACGCTGCCTTTACGATGAATCGATTCATAAACATGAAAACCAACACAGTTCTAAAACCCACCCCACGGACGATCGGATCCTCCCCGACAATCCAAGTTGCAGGCAAAAAAGCAGCCCGGTTCGCAGGAACCGGGCTGCTGCCAAAGTTCGTCCTTTCGCGGGGTTATTTCTTCTTCCCCTTGGCCTGTTGCGTCGGCGGCTTCGCGCCCAGCGTAACCGTCACCGCCTCGACCTTTTCACCGAGGTTGATGGTCGTGACCTGCACAGGCTCGCCCACGGTCACGTCATCAATGGTCACGGCCTTGCCGGCCTTCTTGAACACCGTGGTGGAGGCGATCGAGATCACCTTGGCCGAGCCCTTTTCTTCGATGGTGATGGTCTTCGCTGCCTTGTCCACCGCCTTGACCTTGCCACCCGACCCTGGATCTGTAGGTGGCCCCTTCTTGGCGGCCTGTGCTGTAAGGCCGACACCGGCGATTGCGACGGTCAGTATTGTGGTCGAGATGAACTTCGAGATTAGATTGCGCATAAGTTTGCTTAAATGGTTTGCTGAGACGCCGGAACCCTAACCTGCCCACCTTCATCCGACAAACATTTTCAAGCGAAACCAATCCGCCCTCACCCTCCAATCCGGGACATTTCCACTCGCGGAACCCTGAGCGTCGCAGCGGAACGGATCTCGGAATACCGGTCCGATCGGCCCCGCCACCCGCGGGAAATCACCGTCCCAATTTCGCCATCGTCAGCCCCACCGCGAAGCAACACCCGCAGGTCCAATCCATCCGCCGCAAACAAGCATGTGTAAAGACGCCCGTCGGACGACAAACGGGCGCGGCTGCAGTCGCCGCAAAAAGGCTCGGTCACCGAAGAAATAACCCCGATTTCGCCCCCGCCTGCCGCGTGGCGGTAACGTCGAGCGACCTCACCCCGATACGCCTGTGCCACCGGCTCCAACTGCATCTCGCTGCGGATGCAATCAATGATTTCCGCCGCCGGAATCACATCATCCATCCGCCAGCCGTTGGTGTTGCCAACATCCATGTACTCGATGAATCGCAAGGCGAATTCCGGCCCACGGAAACGCCGCGCCATGGGTAGAATACTCGCCTCATTCACGCCCCGCTTGACGACCATGTTGATTTTCACCGGACGAAATCCCGCCTGCAGAGCCGCCTCGATTCCCGCCAGCACCCGCGCCACCGGAAAGCCCACGTCGTTCATCGCGGCAAAAACCCTGTCATCCAGCGAATCAAGGCTGACAGTCACCCGGTGCAGTCCCGCCGCTCGCAACTCGCCGGCTTGCGCCGCCAGCAAAGACCCGTTGGTCGTCAGCGTCAAATCCCGGATGCCATCTACGCCGGCGAGCATCCGGACCAACCGGCCCAAATCCCGCCGCAGCAGCGGTTCACCACCCGTCAGGCGGATTTTCTCGACCCCCAAGCTGGCAAAGATGCGTGCCAGCCGTGTTATTTCCTCGAACGTCAGCAACTCCCTCCGCGGCAGGAACCGAAAATCCGTGCCAAAAACCTCGCGCGGCATGCAATAAGTGCAGCGAAAGTTGCAGCGGTCCGTCACCGAAATGCGCAAATCGCGCAACGGGCGGTTCCGAGTATCAACCAGCGGTTCGGTCATCCGCCGGAAAGCTACCGGCCCGCCGGGCACATGGCAATTTCCACGACGCCCGGCGCCCAATTTGGTTCGCCTGCTCCGTTCCATTCCCCCATGCTCTGCCGTCCCGCCGGATTTTGCGCCCGCCGACCGGTGTCATCTCCGGCAAATGCGCTTTGCCTTCCCGCCGCCGGTCAGGTAGATACCACGCTCCGCTTTGGGCGGAACTTTATGAAACCAGACGTCGAAATCTATGACACGACCCTGCGCGATGGCTCGCAGGGTGAGGGCGTGAACTTCTCGGTCGCAGACAAACTGCGGATTGCCGAGAAGCTCGACCAATTCGGCGTTCACTACATTGAAGGCGGTTGGCCGGGATCCAACCCCAAGGACATCGAGTTCTTCAAGGAGGCCAAACGCAGGAAGTTCAAGCGCGCCAAGCTCGCTGCTTTTGGTTCGACCCGCAAAAAGGGAGTCGCTGTCGAGCACGACGATCAGGTGCGCCTGCTCATCGAGGCGGAGACCCCGGTGGTGACGATCTACGGCAAGACCTCGATGCTGCACGTGACCGAGGTGCTTCGCTGCACACCCGACGAGAATCTCGCGATGATCACCGACACGGTGCGTTTCCTCAAAGAGCACGGCAAGTTTGTCATCTATGACGCGGAACACTGTTTCGACGGCTACAAACTGAATGCCGACTACGCCGTCGCAACCTGGCACGCCGCCGAAAAAGCGGGAGCCGACTTCGTGGTGCTGTGCGACACCAACGGCGGCTGCCTGCCGTCCGAAATCGCCGAGATCACCGCCGTCGCCCGCGCGAAGCTTCGCTGCCGCGTCGGCATTCACACCCACGACGACATCGGGGTGGGCGTGGCCAACGCACTCGCCGCCTTGGGAGCCGGCGCGACGCATGTCCAGGGAACCGTGAATGGCTATGGCGAACGCACCGGCAACTGCAACCTGATCAGCGCCATCCCATGCATCGCGTTGAAACTTAAAAAGACCTGCATCCCCGCAGGGTCGCTCCGCAAACTCAAGGAACTCTCCCAGTTCGTGGATGAGATCGCCAATATCCGCCACAATCCGCGTCTGCCTTGGGTCGGTTCGGCGGCTTTCGCGCACAAGGGCGGGACGCATGTCAACGCCATCCAAAAGCTGGCCTCGAGTTACGAGCACATCGACCCTGAGTTGGTCGGCAACGCACGGAACATCCTCATCAGCGATCTGGCTGGACGGAGCAACATCGTGCTGAAAGCGAAGTCCATGGGCTTGCGGGTGGCCAATGACACGCCCGAACTCAAACAAATCCTGGAGCAGATCAAGGAGCGCGAGCACGCCGGATTCGAATACGAGGCCGCCGAGGCTTCGCTGGCGCTGCTGATCCGCGGAATTCTGGAGCACAATCCCGACTTGCTGTTCACCGTCGAGGCATATCACGTCTCGATGCGTCGTGACTCCAAGGAGTCGGTCTGCGAGGCCACGGTGAAGGTGCGGGTGGGCCGGGAAGTTTCCCATACAGTGGCCGAAGGGGATGGCCCGGTAAACGCTCTGGATGCCGCGTTGCGCCGTGCGCTCGCCAGCTTTTATCCGCAGCTCAAGCGGGTGGTGCTCACCGA
>CAZUUP010000082.1:0-14119 GCA_964623105.1 uncultured Akkermansia sp. | reverse complement strand
TGCTCATCATCGCCGAGGAAGTCGAAGGTGAAGCCCACGCGACGCTCGTCGTGAACAAGCTCCGTGGCATCCTGAACGTCGTGGCCGTCAAGGCCCCCGGCTTCGGTGACCGCCGCAAGGCCATGTGCGAAGACATCGCGATCCTCACTGGTGGCAAGTTCATCAGCGAAGACCTCGGCCTCAAGCTCGAGAACCTCGAACTCACCGACCTCGGCCGTGCCAAGAGCATCGTCGTGGACAAGGAGAACACCACCATCGTCGAAGGCGCTGGCAAGTCCTCCGAGATCCAGGGCCGCGTGAACCAGATCCGCCGTCAGATTGACGAGACCACCAGCGACTACGACCGCGAGAAGCTCCAGGAGCGCCTCGCCAAGCTCGCCGGCGGCGTCGCCGTCATCAACGTCGGTGCCGCCACCGAAACCGAGATGAAGGAAAAGAAGGCCCGCGTCGAAGACGCCCTGCACGCCACCCGTGCGGCCGTCGAAGAAGGCATCGTTCCCGGCGGTGGCGTGGCGCTCATCCGCTGCCTCCCCGCCATCGAAAGCGTCAAGGGCGACAATGCCGACGAACAGATCGGCGTGGACATCGTCCGGCGCGCCATCGAATACCCCATCCGCGAACTGGCCAACAACGGCGGCTATGAAGGCTCCGTGGTCGTTCAGGAAGTCAAGAAGCGCAAGGGCAACGAAGGCTTCAATGCCGCCACCGGCAACTATGAAGACCTCGTCAAGGCCGGCGTCGTTGACCCCAAGAAGGTCACCCGCACCGCGCTCCAAAACGCGTCCTCCATCGCTGGTCTCCTCCTGACCACCGAGTGCCTCATCACCGAAATCCCGGAGAAGGAAAAGCCCGCTCCGGCCGGCGGTGGTGAACACGGCATGGGCGGCGGCTACTAAGCCACAACTCATCTGATCACGAACGGGGCCGGCACGAGCCGGCCCCGTTTCTTTTTCCCCCCGACGACTCACAGCCGCACTGCCCCGTCTGCCCGCCCCGACCTCCAGTCTCCCAACCTGCCCGCGTCATTAAGGCACCAAAAAGACCGACGCACCGAAACCGTTGCTGGTCGCGGTGCCCCAGCCGTAGGTGGTGCCGGCTTTGAGTAGCGCCTCGGTAAGCGCCCGCTGGTCGGCCTCCTGCACGCTGCCGTCCGCGAGACTGAGCACGCCTTTCTCGCCGTGCCGGCGGGGCCACGGTTCACCGACCCAATACATCGACCGCGCCTTCTGCTCGGAGGTAATGGCAAACCGGCTGCCGCTGGCTGCTGGTGGTCTCTCTGGTGCCGTCTTCGCAGTCGCCACGTTGATCCGGCGATCAAGCGTCAGTAGGCCCAGTGGACGCGACTCGTCGGCCAGCGCCTGCACAGCGTAGCTCACCGCGAGATTCTGATTGCTGGGATGCCCGAGGCTGTTGGTCGTCAGGTCGCCCGGTGCGCCTGCCAGACCGTTGAAATTTATGACCCGTTCCGAGACGCCGAAGTGCCGGACGCCGATACGCGCTGTGTCATCTGGGCAGAGCAAAATTTTCGGTGATTGCAGTTCGTTCCACATGCTCTGAAAAACCTGCCAGGTCTGCGCGGCCGTGCTCTCGACCGCACCAGTGGCCGTCCGGCTCCCGCCCGGCGGATAGATGTAGGGATGATTGGAGGTCTGGAGGGGGTACCGATTGTCGTTATCCGACGCGAAAACCCGGAACGCCGTTGCGATTTGCTTCTGATTGCCGACGCAACGCTGCCTTCCGGATTTCGCCTTCTTCTTTCCGACCGCGGGCAAGAGCATCGAGATGAGGAGGAAGACGACCGTCAGCACCACGACGACTTCGATCAGCGTCATTGCTCGGATGTTTTTTTGACCCGGCGATTTCGTTTTCATGGTGGGGCAATCCCTCGCGCGCCAACGCGTTCTCCGTTCAAGGCAGCAGAAAAACCGCCGCACCGAAACCGTTGCTGGTGGCGGAACCCCAGCCGTAGTAAGTGCCGGCATTGCTCAGACAATTCTGAAGGACCACCGAGGTCGCCTGTTGCACGCTCCCATCGGCGAACGAGAGGTTGCCTTCCAGTCGATGAAAACCATATCCCGGCCCGCCAACCCAGAAAACGGCGGCTGCGGCGGCTGGCGAGTTGACAACGAAGCTCGTCCCGCTCGCCGCGCCCACGGTCGCGGCCGCGCTTGTCGCCGTCGCGAAGTTAATGTCGCGGTCCACGTTCAACACCCCAATCGGATTTGCCTCGTCAGCCAGCGCCTGCGGGGCGTAGCTCACGGCCAGATTCTGATTGGCGGGATGACCGATGCTGGCCGTGGTAATCGGTCCGGGAGCACCCGCCAGCCCGTTGAAATCTGTGACTCGATTCGCGGTGCTACGGGCACGATCCATCGGGCAGAGCAGCACTTTCGGAGTCTGAAGCTCGTTCCACAGGCACTGAAAAACCTGCCAAGGTTGCGCCGACGTGCTGACGACGGAGCCGACTGCTGTTCCGCTGCCACCGGGCTGGAAAATGTAGGAGCTGTTGGTCGTTTGCAGGGGATAGCGATCTCCGTTGTCACTCGCGAACACGCGGTACGCGGTGCCGATTTGCTTGTTACGGCTGATGCACTGGATGCGGTTCGCCTTTTCCTTCGCCTTCTGGAGCGATGGAAGCAACGCACACATGAGCAACCCGATGATCACCACGACGATCACCGCCTCGGTCAGCGTGAAGGCGGCGGTGTTTTTGGGAGTGCGGGAGGTTGTTTTCATGTTGATGGGCCGGCGCGCGCGGAGGCGACCGAAACTACGGCATCAGGAACACCGACGCGCCCCAGCCGTTGCTGGTGGCGGTCCCCCAGCCGTAGAGCGCGCCGGCGTTGGTGAGTGGGCTTTCAAATCTCGGCGTCATGATTTGCTCCACCCTTCCGTCTGCGAACAGCACGTTGCCGCCGACGTTGTGGATGTCATAGCCCTTCCCACGAACGAAGAACATCGAGGCCGAAACAGCCGGCGAATTGACGACGAGCCGCGTTCCGCTCGCTGCGCCGGGCGCATTTGTCGATCTCGCGATCGTCGTGAAATTAATGTTGCGATCGACATTCAGCACTGCGTCCGGGCGGTCGGCATCAGCCAGCGCCTGGGGCGCGTAGCTCACCGCGAAGTTCTGATTGCCGGGATGCCCGAGGCTGGTGGTGGTCGTCGATCCCGGCGCTCCGGCGGTCCCATTGAAATCGGTTACCCGATTGAAGTTTGTGCGGGAGCGATCAGAGGGACAGAGCAGCACTTTCGGGCTCTGGAGTTCGTTCCACATCGCATGAAAAACCTGCCACGCTTCGGCGCTGGCGCTGGCCACCGCGCCCGGCGGAATTCCAGTGCCTCCGGGTGGGTAAAGGTAGGCGCCGTTGGTTGTCTGCAACGGAAAACCATCGCAGGTATCATTCAAGAATTCACGGTACGCCGTACCGATCTGCTTGTTGTTGTTTACGCATTTTATCCTTGGAGATTTCCGACTGCCACCAAGCGATGGCAGGAGAAGCCTTGCTGCGACCAGCCCCAAAATCACAACGATCACCGCGACCATGAGGACTTCCAACAGCGTCAATGCCGCAGAGCTCGGTTGAGCGGATGATTGCGTTTTCACGTAGCGGCGTTCAATCGCCCGCCATTTCGCCGAGAAGTTTGCGGTAGGTTTCGCGGGCGTGGGCGTAGGCCTTTTCGGCGTCCTGCATCTCGGCGGCGGCGATTAGTTTTTTCTTCTGCGACCAGCATTGCTCGACGCCCTTTAGGCACCACTCGGCGCTGCGGCGGGAGGCGCGGATGGGTTTCTCATCCACGAGCACGAAGATCGGATTCGTGTGTGACGAGGGCAGGATGCGCAGGGCCACCCAACTGCTGCGCTCGAGCTTCACGTCGAATGCGAGGTCGGTAAGCGAGCCGTCGGCCACGATGGTTTTCTTCGCGACCGGGTAGCCGTTGACGATCAATTCCACCGGCACCTCGCGGGTCTCGCCGAGGCGTGCGCGCTCGATGTGCCAGTAGGGTTGTTTGTCGTAGCGGAGAGCCTTGAGCGCGGTGTCGGGCTTGTCATCGAGCCGCGCGGCGACCTTGGCGGACACGCGCACTTTGGAATTGGCGGCGGACACTCGCAACTCGCTGCCGGCGGTGCCCAACTCGAGGTTGTTCACCCGGAAGTCGATCAGATGACTCCGCCCATCGCCCACGTAATTGCGCCCGACGCGGATGGCTTCGCACCAGTCGTCGTAGTTCAGTCTGCCATCGAGCTTCACGTAACTGCGCCCGAGGCCGACGCGCTCGCCGTAGATGCACGGGAAATCCGTCTCGCCGCTCACGCGAGTGCGGAAGCCGACGTTGAGCGTGTGATACCAGATGTTCAGTTCCCACACGCTCGGCGTATCCACCATCGAGAGAAAATCCACCGCCGGCACCAGCTTCCCGCCCGGACCGGGAACGGTGTGCGTGACATCCACGATGTATTCGTTCGCGCCGATGCCATCGAACGGCGGCACCACATAGTTGGGCAGATCGTCGCTGGTCACCTGCAGGCCCCAGCCCGAGTGGGCCGGGCCAACGAGCGCGCCCTGCGCCTTGGCCCAGCGCAGCGTGTTCAGGCACAGCGTCGGCCAGTGGTCCTTCGAGGTGCCGCCCGGATACATCTGCTCGCGCAAACGCAGCAGGCACAGATGCCCCGAGCGATGCGACCCGAAGCCCGACACCTCGACATCGTAGCGCAGCAGATACGGATAGGTGGAAACCTTGTCATCCACGCCGGTGAAAAACTGCTTCTGATAGTCAAAGCACGGCCCCCACGTCAGGTTCGCGCCGATCTTCAAATCCTCGCCCACGCAATGCCGCAGCATGTCCGGCGCGTGGACGCCCTCGGTCGGATTCGTGTAATGCGCGCAACCCGCCGCGTGAATGTGATGATCGCCCGACCACCAGCCGAACTTCGCGGGATCGATCCACCGCTTCACCTGAAACGCCGCCGTCATCGCCTGCGCGCCCACGGTCAGCGTGCGCGTCTGCGGGATCGACTCCGGGCCGCGGGTGAATTCCACGGTATAAGTCCCCGCCGGCAGCTTGAGCTTCTCACCGTCCCCGCGATACACCTGCGGATGAAACGCGAAGTCCGGCGCGAGCCGCTTGGCCTGCGACGGATACACGCGCCCCTGCCCATCGCGAATGAGGAACGCCGCCGTCGTCGGCTGGCCGTTCTCATCCGTCACCCGCAACGTCACGTCCCGCGCCGGCACGCAGTCAAACAGCACGTCCACCTCGTTGCGAAAGCCGATGTCCTGCGTACCCTGGCCGACATTGAACGAGAAGCGCGCCTCGCGTTTGCCCGCGTCGCGGCTGTAAAGCTGGATCAGGCGATACTCGAGCTTCAGCCCGCCCAGCGTCGCCTTGAGCGGCTGCGCATCGAACATCTGCAACTCGAGCCAGCGATTCGCGACCTCGCCCGCGGGGGAATTGTGCAGCTTCACCGCGTTCGGACTCACGGCCTTGAGCGCGGCGGTGGTGCCGGATTCGTTCTGCACCTTCACGAGAAACTGCCGCCACCCCGCCTCGGACAGCTCCGCTTTCGCCATGCCCTGCGCCACTTTCACGCGCATCTCGGGATTGATGTTCACGCCGAACAGGCAGCGCGCATCGAGGATCTCCTGCAGTTTCTCCGCCGCCGCCGCGGCATCCGTCATGGCCATCGCCGTCGTTAACGCTTCCTTTTCCCGTTCGGAAAATGGCGTCCCCAAATAATCCGTCGCCTCAATCAACCGCCGCACCTGGGACACCAGAGGTTGCAACTCGACACCTGCGACAACCGGCAACGGCGTCGCTCCTGAAGCGCCGTCCACCCCATGCCCCAGCCCCACGACGGCGATGATCAGCGGTAAGAAACGATGAAGGTTCATAATTGTTGGAAGTGTTGGAAACAGTGCTAAGGACCGCATCTAAACTCCGAAAATCCGGTTTCGCAATCCCGTTCCTTCGCTATCTTCGCCCCGTGGCCACCATCGCCGACCAACTGTCCAACCTGCCCAACCTCAATCGCGTGGCCGTCCCCGATCTCTGGCAGCAACAGGCCGTCGCCGCCCTCCGCGCCGGCCGCGATGTCATTGTCCACGCGCCCACCGGCGCCGGCAAAACCCTCATCTTCGAACTCTGGGCCCAGCACGGCAAAAACCGCGGTCAGGCCATCTACACCGTCCCCACCCGCGCCCTCGCCAACGACAAACTCGCCGAATGGCGCGCCCGCGGCTGGAACGTCGGCATCGCCACCGGCGACCTCGCCGAAAACCTCGATGCCCCGGTCCTGGTCGCCACGCTCGAAACCCAGAAGAACCGCCTCATTCGTGGCGAAGGGCCCACCCTGCTCGTCGTGGACGAATACCAGATGCTCGGGGACCCCGATCGCGGCCTGAACTACGAACTCGCCCTCGCCCTCGCCCCGCCGCGCACCCAGTTGCTCCTCCTCAGTGGCAGCGTCTCCAATCCCAACGACGCCGCGAAGTGGCTCCAGCGCCTCGGCCGGCAGGTCACCCTGGTGCGACACGAGGAACGCCCCGTTCCGCTCGACGAGGTCTTCGTGGATCAGCTCCATTTCCATGTCCCGTCGGAAGTTCGCGGCTACTGGCCGCGTTTTGTCGCGAAGGCCCTCGCGGAAGACCTCGGCCCCATCCTGATTTTCGCCCCGCGCCGCAACGCCACCGAGCAAATGGCCGCCGAACTCGCCCGCCATCTCCCCACACCCAATCCCCTGGCCCTCACTCACGAGCAAAAACTGCTCGTCGGCGAACCCCTCGCCCGCCTCCTGCAAAATCGCATCTGCTACCACCACAGCGGCCTCAGCTACGCCGCCCGGGCCGGCGTCATCGAACCCCTCGCCAAGGCCGGTCAACTCCGCGTCGTCGTCGCCACCATGGGCCTGGCCGCCGGCATCAATTTCTCCCTTCGCAGCGTCGCCCTCGCCGGCGATTCCTATCGTCGCGATTATCAGGAACAACCGCTCCGCGCCGACGAAATTCTCCAGATGTTCGGCCGCGCCGGCCGCCGCGGCATCGACGAAATCGGCTACGTCCTCGTCTCCAACAACGACATTCGCCTCCGCGAAGGCCGCCCCTGCCACCTCGCCCGCGGCGGACTCGTGGACTGGTCTGCCCTCCTCGGCGTCATGGCCCTGGCCGCTGATGAGGGCCGCGAACCTTTCGCGGAGGCCGTCCGGGTTCAGGACCGCCTCTTCACCACCAAACCCATCGTCCTCGG
The DNA here is from genome assembly GCA_964623105.1 of uncultured Akkermansia sp. Taxonomy (GTDB): domain Bacteria; phylum Verrucomicrobiota; class Verrucomicrobiia; order Limisphaerales; family BJHT01; genus BJHT01. The sequence goes on along the minus strand of CAZUUP010000082.1, from coordinate 6,874 downwards.
CGTCGAGGAAGCACTGAAACGCCCCCACGCCCCCTGCGGTCTCATGACCGATGCGGAACGCGCCCGCCACATCCGCCATCGCATCCGCCAAACCCTCAACAGCCGCGGCGAATGGCAGAATTCCCCGCCCGAGGCGGAGACACCCATCGGCCAGGTCTTCGCCTTCGATCAATCCACCTCGCAACCTGACCGCGCATCCCTCCACTCCGCGCACGGAGACCAGGCAGCGAATCCAACTGCACCCGCATCCGCCCCGCCCGCCCCAATCTCCGAACCCGCCGCTTCGCCACCCCGCTTGCGCCCCGCGCTCACCCAGCAGTCCGCACTCGAAAAAGTCGGCACCGGCGGCATCTGCGCCCTCTCCGAATCCGAAGGCCGGACCATCTTCGGCCGTTCCCTCACCGTTGCCGAAATCCTCGCCAGCGGCCAGATCGTGCTCGCCAAGTGGATTCGCCGGCTCACCGGCTGGAAAAGTCGGAATGCCTCGCCCGGCGACTGGCACGAAAAGATCGAACCGCTCGTCGCCACCCAGCTTGCCCACACCGGCACTCCCGTGGTCCGCTTCGTCCGCCACCCGACCAAAATCACCGCCCTTGTCGATGTTGCCGCCCTGAAAATTCGCGCCCTCATCGACGCCCACGGCGTGCCTCTCTGGCGTCCGCCCAGCCGCGCAGTCGCCCCCCCGGATTGCGCCGCCTGCGCGCACGCACCGGTCTGTCGCAATCTTTCCTCCGCGACCGGTGTTGCCATGCTCTGGCGCCGCCTCGGTCTCGTCGATGCCTCCGGCGCACCCACCCGTCGCGGCCGCATCGTCAGCCGCTTTTCGCAGGGCGACGGACTGGCCATCGCCGTCGCGCTCGAAGATGAATCATATCCCCTGAGCGAACTCATCTACGACCTCGCCAATCTCGACGGCGGATTCCGCTTCTGCGGCGACGACAACCGTTGGGGCGGCCGGCTGGCGATGGTCTGCCAGGCGCAATTCGGCATCCAGAACATCCCCGGCTACCTCGAAAACGGCGTCCCCCCCGGCTACGGTGCCGGCGCCGAAAACATCGTCGCCGCGGTCCACAAGAACCCCCTCGACAAACACCGTTGGGTCACCCTCCTCGTCGGTGCCGGTGACATCGATCGCGTCATCATCGAATGGCGCAGCCTCCTCCGCCAGACCGCCCACGCCCCCGCCCTCGATTGGCCGCGCTGGACCGCCTTTCAAGCGCTCGCCCGCAGCATCCTCAACAGCACCGAATCCCCGACCCTCACCGAACTTCCGTCCCTCGCCTACGATCAGACCAAGCGCATCGACCACCGCCTCATCCTTCGCCGCCACTGAGCCCAATCCCTTCCCAGCCACGAAGCCGTTCAGCGGTGCCCTTCACGCCCTTCAACATCCGTTTGAGCTTTGAGCTTTGAGCTTTGGGTTTTCCCCCCTACAGTGCCGCCATGGTTCATGTAGGTATCGGATATGATGTTCACCAACTCGTTGCCGGACGTCCCCTCGTCCTCGGCGGCGTCACCATCCCCCACGCCAAGGGTTTGGACGGACATTCCGACGCCGACGCCCTGATGCACGCCATCTGCGACGCCGTGCTTGGCGCGATTGGCGAGAGCGACATCGGCCAGTTCTTTCCCAACACCGATCCCCGCTGGAAAGGCGCCCCCAGCCGCATCTTCCTCGAGGAAGCCGCCCGCCAGGTTGGCCTGCGCAATGGACGCATCGTCAACGTTGACGCCACCCTCATCGCCCAGCAACCCCGGTTGCGCCCGCACGCCGCCGCCATGCAGGAAAATATCGCCCGCGCCCTCGGACTCACCCCCGCCAAAGTCGGCATCAAAGCCACCACCAACGAGCACCTCGGTTTCATTGGCCGCGAGGAAGGCATCGCCGCCATGGCCGTCGCCTCTGTCGATCTTCCCGAATAAACCATCATGGCCAAGGCAGAGATCGGCTGGACCCGCACCACGGACGAAGGCGTCAAACTCGACGTGTACGCCCAGCACATCGGCAATCGCTGGATCTTCTACGCCCGCGAACGTCGCTTCGAACAATGGCAACTGGTCGAGAAACCGCCCCTCGAGGATTGGCTCGAACTGCTCGACGCCGTCCGCCGCAAGGCCCAAAGGATGCTCCTCCGCCCCGAGGAACCCGCCCGCGTCGCCAAACAAATCCGGGAACGTTTCCCCGACGCCCAGTTCGAATAGCCCGCCTCCGCGCCCCAGCCCCGGCTCGGAGTTCCGCCTTCGGGCGTCCGTGCGCGCGAACCTCACCTTGCCGCCCGGCCTTCTCCGCGCCCAACTCGCCTCCGACCTCCTTCGCCCGTTTCGGAACCCTCCCCAGGGAGCAGGTGTCCACGTTCGCCGTTGAAAGTTCCGCTGTACGAGACAAACGTTCCCCCGCGCCCGCCAGCATTGCGCGCCAGCTAACACCGCCTATCGTCCCACGCCGCCAACCATGAAAAACCCTCCCCTCATCCTCGTTTCCCCCAGCGTCGCGGACCGGGGCACCGAATTTGGCGACCGCTCCCTTAGCCTCTCCGAATGCTACTCGGCCGCCATTATCGCTGCCGGCGGCCTGCCCCTCGTCCTGCCCTGCCTCACCGACCCGGCCCTCGTCGCCGCCGCGGTCGCCCGTTGTGACGGCATCCTGCTCACCGGCGGCGAAGATCTGCCCCCGGATCTCTACGACCCCCATCTCCCCGACGAAATCCGCCGAACCGTCACCATCGACGCCCCCGAGCGCGACGCCCTCGAGTTCGAACTCGTCAATCAAGTCTTTCGGCAACAAAAACCCCTGCTCGCCATCTGCCGCGGCCACCAAGTCCTCAACGTCGCCCTCGGCGGCACCCTCATCACCGACATCCCCCTCCAGCTCCCCGGCGCCCTTCGCCACAAGCGCAGCGACGCCAAAAACAACCCTGTCCACGAAATCACCGTAAAAAGCGGTTCAATCCTCGCGCAATATGCCGATAACCTGACTATGTCTGTCAACAGTTCGCACCATCAGGCCCTTGGACGCGTCGCCGAGCCGCTGCTCGTGACCGCTGCCAGTCCTGACGGCGTGATTGAAGCTGTGGAACTCCGGCCCGGAGGCAACCGCACGTTGCCTTACCTCCTCTCCGTCCAGTTCCATCCCGAGCGTCTGTTCGACCGATATCCAAGGTTCAAGGAAATGTTTCGCGGCTTTGTGCAAGCCTGCGAGAAGGGATGGATCCCGCCCAATGAGTGCAAAAATACTGGTAGTTGACGACGAGACGGACATCCGCGTCCTGCTCGCCACCATTCTCACCAACGCCGGCCATACCGTCAGCGAAGCCGGCTCCGGAGCCGATTTCCGGGCGCAGTTCGACGAGGACCAGCCCGACGTCGTCCTCCTTGATCTCAAACTCCCCGACGCCGAGGGCCTCGATCTCATCCAGCCCGCCAAGCGCAACTGGCCCGGCACCGAAGTCATCGTCCTCACGGGCCACGCTTCCATCGACGCTGCCGTCACCGCCACCAAGCTCGGCGCCTACGATTTCCAGAAAAAGCCTTTCGACCCCAAGTCCGTTCTCCTCGCCGTCGAACGTGCCCTCGAACACAAACGCCTCAAAGAGGAGGCCGACGGTCTCCGCCGCTCGATTTCCAACATGAGCGGGGTCAACTCCCCCGTCTTCCACAGCGCCGCCATGCGCCAGGTGCTCCGTCACGTCGAACGCATCGCCCCCAGCGACGTCTCCGTGCTCATCACCGGCGAAAGCGGCACCGGCAAGGAGGTCATCTCCGACCTCATCCACGCCCTCAGCCCCCGCGCCAAGGGCCCCATCATCAAGATCAATTGCGCCGCCCTGCCCCGCGAACTCATCGAAAGCGAACTCTTCGGCTCCATGAAGGGCTCCTACACCGGCGCCAACGTCGATCGCGAGGGACTCTTCCGCCAGGCCGAGGGCGGCACCCTCATGCTCGACGAACTCTCCGAGATGCCCATCGACACCCAGAGCAAATTGCTCCGCGTCCTTCAGGAAAAGGAAGTCCGCCCCGTCGGCGGCCGCGTCAGCTTCAAGACCAACTGCCGCATCATCGCCGCCACCAACCGCAAGACCGACGAAGCCATGCGTGACGGCAAGCTCCGCGAAGACCTCTTCTATCGCATCAGCGCCATCACCATCGCGCTCCCCTCCCTCCGCGACCGCCGCGATGACATCCTCCCTCTGGCCAACGCCTTCCTCAAACGCTATGCCGCCCAGGCCGGGCGCGTCCTCCGCGGCTTCACCACCGCCGCCGGCCAGCGCCTCCGCAACTTCGACTGGCCCGGCAACGTCCGCCAGCTCCAGAACGAGGTCCAGCGCGCCGTCCTCATGTGCGAAGGCACCGAGGTTGATGTCCACGACCTTTCCATCGCCGAGAAAACCGCCGACAACCAACAAGCCGGCCTCACCTTGATCGAGGGCGTCGAACGCAACACCATCCTCCAGATGCTCCAGGAAACCGGCGGCAACAAGCTCGAAACCGCCCGCCGCCTCGGCATCGGCCGTCAGACGCTCTACAATAAAATCAAGCTCTACGGCATCCCCGCCTGATCCGCCCCGAAAACAAGGCTCACCCCGGAACCGCCGGCGTCTTCGTCTTTGAAATCAGCTTCACCCCGGTGATCTCCATCACCTTGTCCACCGCCTTGCACATGTCGTAAATCGTCAGCGCCGCCACCGTCACCGCCGTCAACGCCTCCATCTCCACCCCCGTCTGCGCCGCGATCTTCGCCGTGGCCGTGATGACGATCCGGTCCCGCCCCGCCGGAATCTCGAACCCCACCTCGCAATGCGTGATCGGCAGCGGATGGCACAGCGGGATCAGCTCCCCCGTCTTCTTCGCCGCCATGATCCCCGCCAGGCGCGCCGCCGCCAGCACATTGCCCTTCGCCACCGCATTCGACTCGATCAAATCCAACGTTGACGCCAGCAGGCGAATTTCCCCCCGCGCCACCGCCACCCGCAGTACGACAGGCTTCCCCGAGACATCCACCATGCTCGCATCGCCCCGCGCATCCAAATGAGTCAGCCCGCTCATGCGTTGATGGTCAGCGACGTGATCCATTCCTGCACCACGCCGCGCATCCGTCCCGCCAGGTCCGGGCGCATCTTCACGTGCCGCGGGATGAAATCCGGCGAGGTGCCCAGCAGGTCCGTCGTCACCAAAATCTGCCCGTCGCAACTCGCTCCCGCCCCAATCCCGATGGTCGCATAAGGCACCCGAGCCGTGATCTCCCCCGCCACGGCCGGCGCAACGAGTTCCAGCACCGCGGCAAACACCCCCGCCTCCGCCAGCGCCGCCGCGTCATCCAGCAACTTCGCCCGCCCCGCGTCGTCCTTGCCCTTGATGCTGTACTTCCCCTCCTCCAAGATATGCTGCGGCAACATCCCAATGTGCCCCATGAACGGAATCCCCGCCGCCACAATCGCCCGGATTTGCGGCAAGATCTCCCGTCCTCCCTCCGCCTTCACCGCCTCCGCCCCCGCCGCCACCAACCGCCGTGCATTCGCCACCGCGTCGGCCACCGTCTCGTAACTTCGATAAGGCAGATCCCCCACCACCAGCGACCGCACCCGCGCCCGCGCCACCGCCGCAACGTGATGCTCCATGTCCGCCATCGTCACGTGCGTCGTATCGGGATAACCGAGCACCACCATCCCGAGGGAATCCCCCACCAAAATCAGCGGCACCCCCGCCTGACCCAACACCTTCGCCATCGCGTAGTCGTAAGCCGTCAGCGCAGGAATGGGCTTCCCGCCCCCCTTCATCGACCGGATCATCGCTGCCGTAATCTTCTCACCGCTCACGCCCGCCACGATTGCGCCCCCGTCCCCCTGCGACAAGGTCAAACCATCCCATGCTTGCCCATCCGTTACCCCCTCACTGGTAATTGAGCGTTTTCGCCATCCGCAACGAATCTACGGCACCCGCCCCCCCCACCGCCGCTCCGTTCAACGGATTTATCCCCGGTGCCGGACGCAGGGTGATCGCATTGTCATCGGGGTACTGCTGATTCAAGCGCAAGAACCCCCTTGCCATCGCAGGTTTTCCACATGCCCATCGGCAAACGCCACCACTCCGCCATTGTTATGCCGCGCCGCCGGCAGATTCCAACACGTCCAGGTGCCCGCATTCAGCGTGGACAAAGGCTGCAAGCCGCATGCCCCATTGTCGATGCTCACCGCGTTCTCCTCCAGAAACACCGAGACATCCGACGCCTGCTGCACATCCACCATCCGCTTGGCGCTGTTCGCCACCACGTTGCAGTTGATCCCCACCGAAATCGCGTAACTCCGGTTGTGTGCCACCGGTCCCGCCGGACTTGTCACCTTGGAACGATCCGCCGGACATCGGTAAATCGCCGTAGTGTTGTGATACGAGAACAACACCCCCCGCGTAATGTCATTCGTGTAATTAACCGTCCACTGCTGCACATTTCCGGTGATCCAGGAATTGATCGACGCCGAGTTCACCCCCGTGTTGTCGTTCGGCGGAAAATACTCGTTCCAATCCCCGTTGTAGAGCGTGATCGCCAGCTCCAACTGCTTCAATTGGTTGATGCAAATGCTCCCATGCGCCTTGGATTTCGCCTTCCCCAGGGCCGGCAACAACATCGACGCCAATATCCCGATGATCGCGATGACAACCAGCAGTTCAATGAGGGTGAACCCGCGCCTGCTACAACCAGTCGCCATGAATGCCGGATTAGTTTTCATAGACTTGGAGACCCACCCAATGTGCCGTGACTCATCCCAAAGTCAAAACTCCAATTCCCCCCCACTCGCACCACTACACCTCCACCACCTCTCCCATCTCCGGCAACCGCGCCTTGATCCCAAATCGCTTCTCGATCAACTCCGCCAGCGGA
>CAZUUP010000081.1:0-14148 GCA_964623105.1 uncultured Akkermansia sp. | reverse complement strand
ACGGGATCAACGGTTGCCTCGGTAGCTCAATTGGTAGAGCAGTTGACTCTTAATCAATTGGTTTCCGGTTCGAGTCCGGACCGGGGCACCACTTTCCTCTGCGCTCACCCACTCCACCTCCCCCCTATGAAGTCCGCCTCCAACGTTGTCAGCATCCACCCCTATTTCAAGGTTCACCCCGGCAAGCTCGACGCCTTCAAAGCGCTGCTTCCCGCCTTCATCGCGCGCACCGCCACCGAGCCTGCCTGCCTCTATTACGACTTCACCATCAGCGACGACATCGTTCACTGCCGCGAAGCCTACGCCGGCGCCGCGGGCGCACTCAAACACATCGAAAATGTCGGCCCCCTGCTTGACGAAGCCCTCAAGCTCGCCGACCTGATGCGCCTGGAATTCCACGGACCCGCCTCGGAACTCGACCAATTGCGCGGACCCATGGGCGGGCTGAATCCGACATGGTTTGTGTACCAAGCCGGCCTCGACCGGTGATTCTCTCTCTTACAATCCCCTGCCTCGTCCATTTTGCAGGTGAAGCAGCTGACAACCCATCTTACGTTTTGGCATCCAATCGCAGTCGGGTAATGAAGAATTGGATATATCTTGCCTTCGGACTAACTGTTTGTGGCTGTGCCAAGCAGCAGCCTCAGATTGATCCGGCAAAGGAGACTTCACAGGGCGGCCACTCTGCTTACGCATCTCGCGCTCAGGTGTTGATTGTGGAACTGAATGAACTTGAAAGAAAATACGGGAACCGCGTCCGCCGGGATCCCAATTACGATGTGCCAGGCGAGGTGGTTGCAAGAATGCAATTGCTTGAAGAAGAATTGAGATCTGTAGGTTACAAGGCTGTATGGCATAGGAGCTCGGAGTACAGGTTGGAACACCTTAAGTAAATGACGGTGACTGACTTGCCCGCCCACGGCGGCAATGCTACCCGGACTCATGCGGCTCCGGTTTCCCACTCATCCGTTCGGAACGGAGGAGTGTCCGGGGAGAGATCTCTCCCAACCCAAGTTCGCGCCTTGAATCCCCGAACCATTCTGCGGGAGGTGCGCCGAGCATTGCTCGGCACGATACAGGCGACGCACCGTCTGGCCGAGCAATGCTCGGCGCTCCGGTTCATGGGGAGGGGCGCTCTGCCACGGCGAGAACGGACGCAAAGGTGGGGCACCCCAATCACCGTCCCTGTGCCCGTTCGCGGCTCGTGGGTCGCGGGAGACGGAAGCAATGCTTGTTAGAGCGGTTCCGGCACGAACCGTCGCAACGTCTGATAACGCCAACGGCCACATTCTCCGCGTCGAGACCTACACTGCCAACGACCTCAACCAATTCACCCAGCGCAGCGTCCCCGCGCTTCGCAGATGTTCAGGGCGGCGCCCGCGGTACCGCCGCCGAGAACGGCCACCCCGGTTTGACCCGCCAGCAGACTTGCCATCCTCCGCCACCACTGGAATTCTCCCCTCACAAAAACCGCCCACCGCAACCATAGCCTCAATCCACAACCATGCCCTACACCCAATTCCACCGCCCCGCCGTCTTGCTCGCCCTGCTCGCGGCCGCCCTGTCCACCGCCGCCGCGCCCGCGCCACCGCCCACCGCCCCGCCCTTCCGCTATGTCTGGGGGACCGCCCATCACATCCTCCCTGAAACCCATTCCGACGAGTCCGGCTATTTCTCCATCGTCGAGGGGCGCAACGGCCACATTTACATCGGCACCGCCAAATACAACACCAACGCCTTCCTCGTCGATTTTGATCCCGCCACTTCGCGCCAGACCATCGTCATCGACACCCATCGCCTCTGCGGCCTGAGCGCCACTGGCTACGCGGCCCAGGCCAAGATTCACACCCGCAACTTCGTCGGCCCCTCGGGCACCGTTTACGTCGGCAGCAAACAGGGCTACGCCCGCAAAGGCGACACCAGCGAATATCCCGGCGGGTATGTGATGACCTACGACCCACGCACCGGCAAAGCCGAAAACCTCGGCATGCCGTATCCCAAGGAAGGCGTCATTGACGTCGTCGCCGACGAATCCCGCAACCTCCTCTACGTCGTCACCTGCGAAACCCAGCACTGGATGCGTTACGACACCAAGGCTCGAAACTACCGCGAACTCGGCCCCCTCCTCACCCCCTACGCCACCACCCTCGTCTCGCCCGACGGCCACGCCAGCGCCATCACCGAGGATTTCCAGATGGCCCAATACGACCCTGTGAGCGACAAGGTCACCGTTCGCGAAATCCAGCTCGACGGCGTGCGTTGGAAACGCGCCAACACCTCGGCCATCCCCACGTGGCACCTCGCCGCTGACGGTCGCACCGCCTACCTGATCCTCATGAACCACCCGGACCTCCTCGCCTTCGACCTGATTCCGCAACGTGTCGGCGACAGGGAAATCATCCGCGCCCGCAACCTCGGCCCCATGCTCGCCGGCAAAGGCTTCGATTCCCGGGCATCCCTCAGCATAGCGCCCGACGGCCGCGTTTACACCATCATCCGCGTGGACAATCAGACCGGCTACGGATCCGGCTACCTCCACCACCTCACCCGTTACGACCCCAAAACCAACCGCATGGAAGATCTCGGCGTATTCGCCGTCAAAAACCCCGACTTCTTCGATTTCGGTCCGCGCGCCGATGGGAAACGGCCCCCGTGGAGCCACGGTTTTCACACGCTCCCGGACAAAACCATGACGCCCCTGCACGGCCATCAGGGCCTCATTGTCGCCCGCGACGGCACCATCTACGCGCTGATCCTCTACCCGTTCACACTCCTCAAAATCCCGGCCATCCCGTAAGCCGCCCCCGGGCGGAACAGTGTCCTCACCAGCCGCCACGCTGCCAACGCATCAAATTCGTCCCGCGCCTAACCGCCCCGTCCACCGCACCATTTCCCCCGGGATCTCCCCGGAAGGACAGTGATTTGACCGGTCCGGGTTCTGCCCTGTCTTTAACCCGCCCTCACAAAACCCATCCTTTCGCCCGCGAATTTGCCTTCACCAACCCTGCATCGATTTGCAACCCTCCGCCGGTGACCATCTACGGAACAGCCCTGCTATCGCTCTGCCTGATCATCGGCCTCGCCCTCGGCCGTTTGCTTGGCCGCGCGTGCGGACTTGATGCGGACATCGGGGGCGTCGGCATCGCGATGCTGCTTCTCATTGCGAGCACCAACTGGCTCCACGGCACGGGGCGCCTCAAGCCGCCAACGGATGACGGCATCCGCTTCTGGGGGGCCATCTACATCCCAGTCGTCGTTGCCATGGCGGCCACGCAAAACGTCCGCGCCGCGATGAGCGGCGGTCTGATGGCAACCCTCGCCGGTGCCCTCGGCGTCGCCGCCTGCTTCCTGCTCGTCAACGTATTCGTCCGCTGGGGTGGCGGTGATGACCCCGGAAAAGGCGGCGGACAATGAACTTACTCGCTCCCATTGAAACCGTCCTGAAGAGCTACTCACTCGTCACCGCCTTCGCCGTCGTGGGCGTGACCGTCTGGGTTTCCTACGCACTCGCCGAACGCCTCACCCGCGGCCGCCTGCACGGCTCCGCCATCGCGATATTTGCCGGGCTGGCCATGGCCTACGCTGCGGGCGGAAAGCAGGGCGTCGCCGAAATCCCCCTGCTTTCCGGCCTCACATTGATGGGCGGCGCCATGTTGCGGGATCTCGCCATCGTCGCGACAGCGTTTGGCGTGCGCATGGAGGAACTCAAACGCGGCGGCGCGATTGGCGTGGCGGCCCTGTTCACCGGCATCTTCGCCTCGTTCCTCGTGGGCGGCACGGTCGCGTGGGCCTTCGGCTATCGCGACGCCGTCAGCGTGACAACCATCGGCGCGGGCGCTGCGACCTACATCGTCGGCCCGGTCACCGGCGCCGCCATCGGGGCAAGTTCCGAAGTCATCGCTCTCTCGGTCGCCGCCGGCCTCGTAAAGGCGATTCTCGTGATGACCTTGACCCCGTTCGTCGCCCCATCCATCGGCCTGAAATGCCCGCGCTCCGCCATGATCTTCGGCGGATTGATGGGCACCAACAGCGGCGTCATGGCCGGACTTGCCGCCACGGACCCGAAACTTGTCCCCTACGGTGCCATGACCGCAACCTTCTACACCGGACTGGGTTGTCTCCTCGGCCCGTCCCTGATTTTCCTGATCATCCGAACCTTTTTGCCCGCTTCATGACCGAACTTCCCTTCATCGCTCGCGCCAGCAAATATGCCGACCGGATCGCCTTCCGCACCGCCCAGGCGCAGCAAAACTACCAGCAACTCCTCAACCGCTCGGCGACCCTCGCCTCGGCGCTCCTCGGAGCCGACGCCGACCTCAACGAAGCCCGCGTCGCCCTCCTCATCGCACCCGGCGCCGAATATGTCGCGGCACAGTGGGCAATCTGGCGGGCCGGCGGCATCAAGGTTCCCCTCTGCCTGTCCGCCACCGAACCCGAATGGGAGTATTCGCTCATCGACTCCGGCGCGCGGGCAATCGTCGTTGACGCCTCGATGGCGGCCAAAATCACCCCACTCTGCCAGCGCCTCGGCATTCGATTGCTGAACAGCGATGCGATTACCGCATCCCCCGCCCGATCGCTCCCGGAAATCTCCCCCGCCCGCCGCGCCATGATTCTCTATACTAGCGGCACCACCAGCAAACCCAAGGGCGTCGTCACCACCCACGCCAACCTCGAGGCACAGATCCAGAGCCTTGTGACCGCCTGGGAATGGCGCGCGACCGACCGCATTCCGCTGTTCCTGCCGCTGCACCACATCCACGGCATCATCAATGTCGTCAGTTGCGCACTTTGGTCCGGCGCGAGCATCGAACCATTTAGTAAATTCGATGCCGCGACAATTCTCGACCGTGTCCGCGCCGACGCCTACACGGTCTTCATGGCGGTCCCGACCATTTACGTAAAACTCATCCAAGCGCTCGAAACTGCCGCGCCCGCGGACCGTGCAGCCTTCGTCGCCGGATTCGCGCGGATGCGCCTCATGGTCTCAGGATCCGCGGCGTTGCCAGCCAGCGTGCATGAAAAATGGACCGCGCTAACCGGACAGAAGCTCCTCGAACGCTACGGTATGACCGAGATCGGCATGGCCCTCTCCAATCCACTCCACGGCGAGCGCCGCCCCGGCGCGGTGGGTGTCCCACTCCCAAGCGTGGAAGTGCGCCTCAAGAGCGAAGCGGGGAAGATCATCTCCGGCGAGGACGAACCCGGTGAAATCCAGGTGCGTGGCCCAACCGTCTTTCGTGCCTATTGGAATCGCGACGCCGCCACGGCCGAGTCGTTCGACGACGGCTGGTTCCGGACCGGCGACATGGCCGTCGTCGAGCGGGGCTACTACCGCATCATGGGCCGTCTCTCCGTGGACATCATCAAAAGCGGCGGCTACAAGCTCTCCGCGCTCGAGATCGAGGCTGTCCTGCTGGAGCATCCCGACATCCGCGAGTGCGCCGTCCTCGGTCTGCCCGACGACACTTGGGGCGAGGCCGTCACCGCCGTGGCCGTGCTGCGACCCTGTGCATTGCTCGAACTCCCCTCGCTGCGCGAATGGTGCAAAAACCGCCTTTCTGTTTACAAAATCCCCCACCGCCTCCGCGTCGTTACCGAACTCCCGCGCAACGCCATGGGTAAGGTCACCAAACCCGCCGTCCGCGCGCTCTTTCAGACCGGCACCAACTAACCCACCCCCATCCCATGCAACCCCTGCTCTCCTCCCTTCTGTTCCTCTTCGCATCGCTCGCCGCTCTTCCCGCCGCCGAGACAACGTCCGCCAAGCCCAACGTTGTCATCATCTTCATCGACGACCTCGGCTACGGCGACATCGGGCCGTTCGGCGCCACCAAACAGCGCACGCCCAATCTCGACCGCATGGCCCGCGAAGGCATGAAGCTTACCAGCTTTTATGCCGCGCCCGTCTGCTCCGTTTCACGGGCCCAATTGCTCACCGGTTGCTATGGCGCCCGCGTGTCCGTTCCCGGCGTTTACGGTCCCGGTGGAAAGAACGGACTCAACCCTGCGGAATTCACCATCGCCGAGCGCCTCAAGGAACGCGGCTACGCCACCATGTGCATTGGCAAATGGCACGTCGGCGACCAACCCGAATTCCTCCCCACCCGCCAGGGTTTCGACCGCTACTTCGGCATTCCCTACTCGAACGACATGCAGCGCAAATCCACCGCGACTGGCGAGCGCGTTGTGCCGCTTCTGCGCGACGACAAGGTCATTGAGTTGCTCACCGACGAACAGCAGAGCCGCATCGTCGAACGCTACACAGACGAGGCCGTCGGCTTCATTAAATCGAACGCGGAAAAGCCGTTCCTCCTCTACCTCCCGCACACCGCCGTCCACACCCCCATCCATCCGGGCAAGGCCTTTGCGGGAAAATCCGCCAACGGACGCTTTGGTGATTGGGTCGAGGAAGTGGATTGGAGCGTCGGCCGCGTGCTCGACACGTTGCGCGAACTCAAGCTCGACCGGCGCACACTCGTCGTTTTCACCAGCGACAACGGTCCATGGCTCATCAAGGGCGCGGACGGCGGCAGCGCCGGTCCGCTGCGCGGTGGCAAAGGCAGCACGTGGGAAGGCGGCGTGCGAGTGCCTACCCTCGCCTGGTGGCCGGGCAAGATCGCAGCCGGCACCACGAGCGACGCCGTCGCCGGCACCATCGACCTCCTGCCCACTGCCATCGCCATCGCCGGTGGCCCGGTGCCCGCCCAACCAGTCCTCGATGGCCGCGACATTTCGCCGCTCCTTTTTGGCAAGACCGCCCAGTCCCCGCGCGAAGCCCACTACTACTTCGCCGGCTACAATCTGCAGGCCGTCCGCCAGGGACCTTGGAAACTGGCCCTCACCGCGCAGCCAGAAACGATGGGCAAAGGAGTCGCCCCGGACGCAAGCGGCACCGCCCCTCGACTCTACAACCTCAGCGAAGAAATCGGCGAAAAGACCAATCTCGCCGACAAAAACCCGGAGATTGTTGACCATCTCAAGAAGCTCGCCGAGAAGAAGGCTGCGGAAATCGGCGGCAACTCACCGACCTCCCGCCGCCCCGCTGGCGTCGCCGCCAAACCCGAGGTGCTCTACCCGTCCGAGGGAAACCAACGGGGTGCCAATCAACCCAAAAAGGGGGCAAAAAACGCTACTCCGAAAAAGTAAACCGACCCCATCCACCAATAGTCCATCGCCCACGCACCCAACCACAGTTCTGCCGCCCTACCGCCGGGCCACAACCTGCGCTGACGAGTCCGCATGCAACCTTCCCGCCGCCTCCGCGCCGTCCAGACCCCCATCATCCCCGTCATCACCGATCTCATCCGCCAGCATCCCGGCACCATTTCCCTCGGGCAGGGCGTGGTGAACTACGGCCCTCCTCCCGCGGCACTCGATCAAATCCAGACCTTTCTCGCCGATCCCGCGCACCACAAATATCAGGCCGTCACCGGCATACCCGCGCTCCGCGACGCCATCGCCGCCAAACTGGCCGCGGAAAACCGAATCCGTATCGATGCCGAAAACCGCCTCCTCGTCACCGCGGGCGGCAACAACGCTTTCCTCACCGCCCTCCTCGCCATCGCGGACCCCGGAGACGAAATCATCTTTCCGACCCCCTACTATTTTAACCACGAGATGGCTGTCGTCATGGCCAACTGCCGCCCCGTCTTGGTCACGACCGATCACAACTATCAACTCGACCCCGACGCTCTTCGGGCCGCCATCACGCCACGCACCCGCGCAATTGTCACCGTTTCACCCAACAACCCCACCGGTGCCGTTTACCCGGCCGCCCTCCTCACCGAGATCAACAACCTCTGCGGCACCCGCCGGATTTACCACATCCATGACGAAGCCTACGAATATTTCACCTACGACTCCGCCGCCCATTTCTCTCCCGCCTCCCTCCCGGGCAGCGCATCCCATACCATCTCTCTTTACTCGCTCTCCAAGGCCTACGGCTTCGCCAGTTGGCGCATCGGTTGGATGGTCATCCCCGCCCACCTCGAATCCGCCGCGCTGAAAATTCAGGACACCCTCATCATCTGCCCGACCGTCATCTCGCAATTCGTCGCCCTCGGTGCCCTCCAGATTGGGCGTAAATACCCGGACGAAAAACTCCGCGACCTTGCCACCACCCGCATCGCCGCCCGCGCATCCCTGACTCACCTCGAAGGCTGTACCATCCCGCCCGCCGACGGCGCATTCTACTTTCTCCTGCGACTCGCCACCCGCCGTTCCCCCATGGAGGCAGCCGAGTTCCTCGTTCGCCAGCATCGAGTCGCCGTCATCCCCGGCGACGCCTTCGGCCTCGCGGATGGCTGCCATCTCCGCGTCGCCTACGCCGCCCTTCCCGGCGACGCCATTCTCGAAGGCTTCCGCCGCCTGGCTACCGGCCTTCAATCCCTGCTTTCCCACGAATCATGACTCCGCGCCCCCCCAGTTTTTAGTCGTCTTCCGCGTCCCGCGGTCGGAATCATTCCCCCGTCGCCGACACCGCGTCCAAACACGTGCCCGCCATAACCGAATCCACCCCGCCCAAAGCCTCTCGTGGCGCCTTCCGCAGCCTTCTCGGCATCCTCGCCTTCCTCGGCAAATACCCCGTCCGCGTCACCCTCTCGATCACCCTGCTCTGCATCAACATCGCCATCGAGATGGCCCTGCCGCAAATCCTTGGCGACACCATCAACCACCTTCAAACCCATGCCACGCACGGCACCCCTTTCTCGCCCTACCCCGCCGTCGCCCTCTTTCTCGGCCTCATCGTCCTGCGCCTCGTCGTCGCGGTCACCCTCGGCCCCCTCCGCAACCTGCTCATCCAGGAAACCCTCGCCGACATCCGCGCGGTGATCTTCGACACCCTCCAGCGCCTCCCCTTTACGTATCACGACAAGTCGAACACCGGCGAACTCATCTCCCGTTCCACCACCGACGTCTGGCGGATGCAGGATTTCTTTTTCGCCTGCCTCTTCCTGAGCATCGACATTCTGGTCGCCCTCGTCGTCACCCTGCTCCTCATCTTTCGCATCAGCAGCTCGCTCGGCCTCCTCACGATCGGCACCATGATTCCCACCCTCGCCTTGATCGCCTTTTACGCCGCCAAGCTCCAGCCCCAGTGGCGCAAGGTCCAGGACTTGCATGGCAACATGTCCACCGTCATCCAGGAAAACGTCGCCGGTGTCCGCGTCGTCAAGGCCTTTGCCCGCGAGCAGGCCGAAATCCAAAAGTTCAACCACCGCCGCGAGGAATATCTCAAAATCCTCCTCGACACCGTCAACTACTGGTCGGCCCGCATCCCGCTCGCCCAGTTCATCTTCGGGCTCGGTCTCCCGCTGGCCCTCTGGATTGGCGGCCGGCAGGTCATCGCCGGTGAACTTCCCCTCGGCGACCTCGCCAAGATCATTCTCTACCTCATGGCCATTGGCCATCGCCTCGGCATGGTCGGCCAGTTCACCAACATCCTCCAAAACGCCAGCGCCAGCGCCGAACGCGTCATGGAAATCATCCAGGAACCCGTCACCATCCGCAGCGGTTCCCAACCCCTGCCCCCCGGCGGCGGTCAGGTCGAATTCCAAAACGTCTCCTTCCAATACCCCGACGCCAAGACCTCCCTCCGGCAACTCACCTTCACCGCCGCGCCCGGGCAGACCGTTGCCGTCGTCGGCCCCACCGGCTCCGGCAAATCCACCCTCCTCAATCTCATCCCGCGCTTTTACGATCCCACCGAAGGTCGCATCCTCCTCGACGGTATTGACCTTCGCGAACTCGACCTCGCGCAACTCCGCCGCAGCATCGGTGTCATCTTCCAGGAAACCTACCTCTTCAGCGCCACCATCGCCGAAAACATCGCCTACGGAAAACCCGATGCCTCCCGCGCCGAAATCGAACACTGCGCCCGCGCCGCCCAGGCGCACGACTTCATCGCCGAACTCGAACATGGCTACGACACCCTCGTCGGCGAACGTGGCGTCTCCCTCAGCGGTGGCCAGCGCCAGCGCCTGGCCATCGCCCGCGCCTTCCTCATGAACCCCCGCGTCCTCCTCCTCGACGACGCCACCGCCAGCGTGGATTCCCAGACCGAACGCCTCATCCAGGAAGCCATGCACCGCCTCTGCGCGGGTCGCACCACCTTCGTCATCGCGCAACGCTTCACCACCGTCCAGCACGCCCACCAGATCCTTGTCCTGCAGGCCGGCCAGATCGTCGCCCAAGGCTCCCACGCCGAACTCCTCGGCCGCAGCGGCTTCTACCGCGAAATCTTTGAGCACCAGATGCAGTCCTGATCGATCCGTCCTCCCGCCTCACCGCCCGGCCCGCAACAGCCGCGCCGCATAGAAACCATCAAACCCCTCGCGATCCGGCCGCCAGTGCCGCTCCTCGTCCAGCGACCACTCATCACCGTGCCTCGCCAGAAAGGAACGGACCTGCCGTTGATTCTCGGACGGCAGCACGCTGCACGTCGCGTACACCAGGGTCCCCCCCGGTTTCACCATCTGCCGGTAATCCTCCAGAATCTCCCGCTGCAAAACCACCATTCGGTCCACTTCATCGTGGGTCAGACGCCACTTCGTCTCCGGCTTCCGGCGCAACACGCCCAAGCCCGAGCAAGGCACGTCCAGCAACACCGCATCCGCCACTCCCGCCAATCGCTCGATCACCCCATGGTTTGTGATCACCTGCGGTTCCACGATTCCCACCCCATTCCTCCGCGCCCGCGCCAGCAATTCCTCAAGCCGCAGCCGGTGCAAATCCAGCGCGATGATCCGCCCCTCGTTCTTCATCAGTGCGCCCAGGTGCAACGTCTTGCCCCCCGCTCCCGCACACGCGTCGATCACCACCTGCCCCGGTTGCGCCCGCAACATCGGCGCAATCTGCTGCGACGCCGCATCCTGCACCTCAAACAAACCCGCCCGATACGCGGGCGTCGCCCCCAGGTTTCGCCGGTTCCGCAGCCGCAGCGCCTCCGGCACCCCCGCCACCTCGTCGGCCTCGATCCCTTCCTTCAACAACTGCTGCCGCAACGCCGCCCGTCCAATCCGCAGCGTATTCGTCCGCAAAAAAACCTCCGCCGGCACGTTCAACGCCTCGATCAACGGTCGCCACTCCTGCGCCAGTTCCGACTCCCCACGATAATCCAGCCAGTCCGGAATCGATGCCCGGATCGCCGGCGTCATCGCCACCTCGCGTTGCGCCTCCAGTTGGGCGCGGCTCAATCCACCCAACTCCTCGAACCCCGGCAGTTCATGCCCCTGGTCCAGCCAGTAGGCACCCCATACCCGCCACACCCGCTCGCTCGTGATCAGCTCCGGCACCCGGCAATCCGCATCCGGCAACCCGGCCAGATTCCAATACAACCGCCACCATCGCACCAGGTCGTACACACACTCCGCGAACATCCGCCGATCCCGCGAACCCCATTTCACCTGCGACTTCAGACAGGCCTCCACCGCGCGCTCCGCCGGCGCCCCGCCGGCAAACACATCCAGCAGCACGCCCACAATCTGCTCCACCTGATTCCTGTGAACTTTCATCGATGTTTCCAATCCCGCTCCCCTACCTTGCCTCAAGCCACGGTCTTGGCCAGTTCCATTTCCCCGCCCGCCCGTCGCAGCGCCCAAATCCCCGGTAATTTTTAATCGCCATCTCTCCAGACACCTCATCTCCCCACACCCCGGTTGACATCACCCGTCTTAACCCTCGATCTCAAGGCCGGTCCGCTCGACACCCAGCCCACGCTCGCAGAGGCAGTCTGGGTTGTCTGGCCACCTTGGCCATCGCCCCAAGATGGCCGCGAACGCGAGCCGTCGAAGAATTAGCTCAAGGTCTCACTTAAGAGAGAAGGCGCTGGCTGCGCTGCCGTCCGCGATCTGGACTGCGTCAGCCGCTGCTTTGCGGTTGAGCCCCGCCTGCTCTGGTTTCGCCTACTCCTTCATCCGCACGTTCAACTCGAGCTTCCACCTTCCCGCCCCGCCCTTTTCCACGCACCGCAGTTCAAGCGTCCCCACCTCTGTCACCGCCGCCTGGAGATTCACCGGCACAAGCTGGCCGGCTCCGCGCGCGTCGGCCGTCAACTCCGTTTCAATCGGCGCCAGCTCCTCGAACTGATCGTTCCCCGTCACGTCGTCGATCATGTCGCCCGCCTTGTCCTCCCGCCGCACCGAAGACGCGAAAAACCGGAACCGCGTCGTCTCCCCCACGACCAGTCCGAACTCCTGCGGCGGAATGTCCGCCTGCGTGCCTTCCTCCATGCCAAACGGCGCGACGCACAGCGCCTTTACCGGCGGATCGAAACCCGGCACCGCCGGCATCGCCGACTCGACCCCGATGTAATAAGCCCGCGCCGTCCCTCCGCGGATGCGCAGCCCGTGGCCCCGCCGCACCCAGCCGTAATAAGCCGCGCCCCGCGCCACCGCCAGGTCCAAATCCTCGCCAGGCAGAACTTTCACCGGCTTCCCGCCGTCGGCTGCCAGCCAGCGATTGAGCACGGCCACCACCCGTTCCTTGAACACCTCCGCCTTGAACACCCCGCCATTGAACAACACCGCCGTCGGATGCACAAACGCCCGCCCCGCAACCCGCACCGGCGCGTCCGGCACCTCCGCCAAAGCCCGCGCCTGCCGCCCGAGAAATGCCGCCAGATGCCGCGTAATGCCTGCATCCTGCGCGTACATCAGCCCCAGTTGCGCCAATCCCGTCCGCCGCGCCGTCTGCGGCAGTTCGTTCACCGCCGTCTGCGGAAAAAAACCATCCACCAACACCCGCTCGGCATCCTCCCGCGTCAGTTCGGTCCGTATCGTGCCACCAATCAACGCCGCCCCGCGACTCGGCACAGCGATCGGCACCTTCGTCAGCTTGGGGCGGTTGAACAACTCCTCCTTCCCCTGCCGGCACGCGTATGCCAGCGAGTTGAACTGCCATGGATCCAACTTCCGACCCTCGCCGGCAAGTCGCTGATTCAACACGTGCGCCAACGCCAGGTCCATGTTGTCTCCCCCCAGCAGGATGTGATCCCCCACCGCCACACGCGTCAACTGCACTTCTCCCGCGTTGTCCGTCACCGCGATGAGCGAGAAATCCGAGGTGCCGCCACCCACATCCACCACCAGGATCACATCCCCTACCCCGACATGCTTGCGAAATCCCTCCCCGGCCGCAGCGAACCACGCGTACAAAGCGGCTTGCGGCTCTTCCAGCAGCGTGACCTTCCCCAACCCCGCCCTCGCTGCCGCCTGCAAAGTCAGATCGCGCGCCGCCGGATCAAAGGACGCCGGCACCGTGAGCACCACTTCCTGCGCCGCCAGCCCTGCCTCAGCTCCGCCACCTGCCCCGCCCTGCACCTTATCCCACGCGCCCCGCAGATGCGCCAGATACCGCGCTGAAGCCTCCAGCGGCGACACTTTCGCCACATCCGCCGGAGCCTGCCAGGGTAGCAACGGGCTGCTCCGGTCCACCCCGGAATGACACAACCAGCTCTTCGCCGACGATACCAATCTCGTTGGCACCTTGCTGCCGTGCGTCCGCGCAAACTCCCCCACCACTTCTTTGGCATCCGGTTCCCACGGCAGCGCCAGGCTCCCCGCCGGAAACTCCTGCGCATTGGGCAGGTAAAGAAACGACGGCAACAATGGCCGTTCCTCCACGGTCCCCACCCCCGTCAGTTGCGGAACCGCCAGCACCGCCGGTTCCCCTGCCCGCCCATCCTCTGGCGCGAGATCAAGATACGACAGCGCCGAGTGCGTCGTGCCCAGGTCAATCCCAACGGCGTAAGTCCGTTTTTCTTTCGATGGCTTCACAGTGTCTTATAAAAATTTCTAAACGATGATGACCTTCCCGTGCACGGTCAGGCGAGTTCCACTTCCGCCGGCGCCAGCACCCGCGGGTCAAGTGCCTCCTGCACTGTCGGCAGCTTGATTTCCGTGGCCACCCAACCCGGATGCCGCAACACCCCGCGAAACGGCGGCTGCCCCGTCACGTTCCCCGTCACCCGGATGCGTTGCGCATCAAAGCCCGCCGCCACCGTCACCGTGTCGCCTTCCGCCTCCTTCAACACCGGCGCGACCGACACATACTGCTGCAACACCCGGCGGCAACCCGCATGCACCACCCGCGCCGCCGCGCCGACATCGGCATCCGAGAACCCGGCCACGTCTTGCTGCAAAAAGT
>CAZUUP010000080.1:0-14396 GCA_964623105.1 uncultured Akkermansia sp. | reverse complement strand
GCCCCGATTTTAACCTGTTCATCCAGCGGGTTTTGATAGGGAAACAGCCGCGATACCAGCCCCAGGGTCAGGACACAGACATTGTTCTGATGCGTCTCGTCCGTGCCGCTCAGGAACCGGCCGCGGGTCAGCTCGACATTGTTCATCTCGCTATACAAGGGCAGCGTTCCGATGATCTGAGCCTGTTGGCTGATGTTGTTGAAGCGGACGTCTTCGCGGATGATCCGCAGTGGCAGCACCCGGCGGATGCCGGGGATGGTCTCTTCCAGCCGGCCGACATCCGCGTACGTCAGGCCGTACTCGGCCACGAAGCTGCGGTTGGCGCTGGAGATCTTGTTGTCCTGCGACGGTTTGACGCTGCGCAGGATCACATTGCTGCTGCCCAGCCGCTTGATGGCCTCCTGTGCCTCGTAAGAAGCCCCCTCGCCAATCGCCAGCATGGCGATGACCGAGCAGACCCCGAAGATGATCCCGAGCATCGTCAACCCCGAGCGCATCTTGTGCAGCATCAGGCTCTTGATGCCCAACTGGACGATGCGAAGTATGGAGCGCGCGCGCATGAACAATTAACCGGGACGACCGCAGGTAACAGGACGGGAGCCTAAATGCCGCGCTGTCCTGTGGCAACCATCCCGAGCGGTGAACCCCGGGCGGCAGCGTGGCCGGGAAAAAGAAACGGCGGCGCCGTCGGGCACCGCCGTGATACTCATCCAAATGGACTGTCCGGTCCTTAGTGGCAGCCACAACTGGAGCTGCAGCACTCGAAATCTTCGGCCTTGGGCACGCGACCAAGCTCGAAAGTCTTGGTGAAATACTGGTTTACCGTCTCCTGCAACTGCTGGATTTCCTTCTGCGCCTCCATGAACGAGGTGGCCACCGTGTTCTTCATAAACGTGTCTCGCAAGACCTCGTATTGCGCGATCTCCTCGTCGGTGATGGTTGCGCCGGCCGCCTGCTTTTCCTGCAACAACTGGCTCCGTTCGCTCAGCATCTGATAGCTGTACTTCGCCAGTTCATCGCCCATGAAGGCGTCCACCTTGCGGCGCAATTCCGCAAAATTCGGCAGCTCCATTAGGCTCTGGCACAGCTCCTGGGTTTTCTGGATGACACTGACCGGTTCGGCGAGGACGTTCATGTTGATGTTGCGTTTGGTCCGGATTGTTGGCCGGAGATTGTTAGTTCGATCCTGCCAAACCGTAACACCGACCGGGCGACGTGCAAGCTTTGCCATTTGCGAATGCCCCATGCATGCCCGGCAAACGCACCGGAGAACAGCCCCCCACCGCGTCGCTTCCCCCGGGGTGCGCGACCCGGTCGCAGCCCAACCGGCGACCCCAAAATGCGCCGTTGACGCAGCGAGCACCGGGGCCAGAATCCGGCCGTGAACCCCGCGCGCCCGCTTGGGAGCACCCCGAACCGACCCTGAACCCATCCGTATCCATCCTCTCAAAACCTTACCCTCGACGCGTCCCGCAGTGAATCTTCCGGCGCGTGGTCAGGTCAGTCTTTAACTTATGTCGCTCTGTAAAAATTCTCGCCCGGCCCGGCCGGGCGCCCTGGCCGCCGTCCTTTCGGCTTTTCTTGGTTGGGTCGCCGGTGCCCCCGCCGCCCCCGCCCCGGTGGACTTCAACCGCGACACCCGCCCCGTCATGTCCGACACCTGCTTCAAGTGTCACGGCTTCGATGACAAGGCGCGCAAGGCGAAGCTGCGGCTTGATTTGCGCGAAGAGGCGCTCAAGCCCGCCAAGTCCGGCAAGATTCCCATCGTTCCCGGCCAGCCCGACAAATCCGAGATCATCGCCCGGCTCTTCACCAAGGACGCCGACGAACTCATGCCGCCCCCTGCCGCGCACAAGACGATTTCGCCCGCACAAAAGGAACTCTTCCGCCGCTGGGTCGCCGAGGGAGCGAAATACGCCGGGCACTGGGCCTTTGAACCCTTGGTCGCACCCCCGGTGCCCAAGCCCGCGACTCCCGACGCCACCAACCCCATCGACGCCTTCCTCGCCGCTCGCCTCGATCAGGAGAAACTCGCCTTTCAACCCGACGCTCCACGCGAAGTCCTCCTGCGCCGTGCCGCGCTCGCGCTAACCGGGCTGCCCCCCAAGCCCGCCGACGTGGACGCCTTTCTGGCCGATTCCTCGCCCCGCGCATTCGCGAACGCCGTGGATCGCCTTCTCGCCTCGCCCCACTACGGCGAGCGCGTCGCCGTGCCGTGGCTTGACCTCGCGCGCCACTCGGACACCGCGGGCTACCACAATGATTCCCTCCGCCAGGTCTGGCTGTGGCGCGACTGGGTGATCAAGTCATTCAATGACAACAAGCCTTTCGATCGCTTCACCATCGAGCAGCTCGCCGGGGATCTCCTGCCCAAAGCGACCGTGGACCAGAAGGTCGCCAGTGGTTTCATGCGCAATGTCATGACCTCCGACGAAGGCGGAATCATCGATGCCGAATACTTGAACATCTATCTCGTGGACCGCGTGAGCACCCTGGGCACGACCTGGTTCGGCATGTCCGTCGCGTGCGCCCAGTGCCACGACCACAAATACGACCCGGTCACCATGCGCGACTTTTACAGCCTGTACGCTTTCTTCCACAACATCCCCGAACGCGGCAAGGACGGCACCCGCACCCTGAACCCCGAGCCGCGCATGCCCGTGCCCTCGCCGGAGCAGTCCGCCGAAATCGAGCGCCTCGCCGGCAAGATCGCAGCCTCCGACAAGCTGGTGAAGGAACTCGAGGGCCGGCTCGACGCCGCGCAAGCCGCCTGGGAAGCCCGGCTCACCAACGACCCCAAGGCGCGGGTTGTCGCCGGACCGTTCGACCACTTCCCGCTCAACACCAACGCTCACGGTCTCAGCCATGACGGCTTTGAAATCGAAGCCAAACTCACTGGCGAAACGGGCTTCGCCGAGGGCGCCGAGGGCGGTTCCCTGCTGTTCTCGGGCAAGGGTCACGCTGACCTTGGCGCGCGTTATGACTTCGACAAAGGCGACCGTTTCAGCGCCGGCCTCTGGCTGCGCATCGCCGGCAAACCCACCGGCGCGCCCATCGGCAAAATGGAGAACACGCCCAATTTCCGCGGCTGGGACATCGAGCTCAACGCCGGCAAGGCCAGTGTTCATCTCATCCACAAATGGCCCGAGGAAGTGATCCACATCCAGACCGAGAAAGAACTGCCCGCCGACAGCTTCCAGCACCTCGCGTTCACCTACGACGGCTCGGGCAAGGCCGCCGGCTTGAAGCTTTTCCTCAACGGCCAGCCCGTGGCCGCCAAGGTGCTCAAGGACAAGCTCACCGGCACCATCAAAACCACCGCCCCATTCGCCATCGGTCGTCGCGGCGGCGGTGGCTCGCCCTTCAGCGGTCGGGTGGACGAACTCTTCATCTTCCCCCGCACGCTCACCGCGGCCGAGGTTGCCACCCTTGCCGGCGGGCCGACCTTCGCGCTGGTGGCGGTTCCCCCGGCCCGTCGCACCAAGGACCAGGCGGACAAGATTCGGAAGTTCTACCGCGAATCTCAGGCCACCGAGTACATCGCCGCCAAGGCCGCCGCGGAAGATTTCCGCAAAGCCCGCACGGACATCGAGAAAGAAGTGCCCACCGTGATGGTCATGGCCGAGATGGAAAAACCCCGCGACACCTTCATCAAGATTCGTGGGGCCTACGACAAGAACGGCGAAAAGGTGGAGGCCGCGTTCCCCGCCTTCCTGCCCCGCCCGGCCACGACCACAACCAACCGCCTAACCCGCCTCGATCTCGCCAACTGGCTGGCCTCGCCGCAGCACCCGCTCACCGCGCGCGTTGCCGTGAACCGCCTCTGGGCGATGATCTTCGGCACCGGCCTCGTCAAGACCGTCAACGATTTCGGCTCGCAGGGCGAATGGCCCAGCCATCCCGACCTCCTCAACTGGCTGGCGGCGGATTTTGCCCGCGATTGGGACGTCAAACGCACCCTCAAGCAGATGGTCACCAGCCGCGCCTTTCGCCAGACCGCCCGCGCCACCCCCGAACTCCTGGCGCGTGACACCGAAAACCGCCTGCTCGCCCGCGGGCCGCGGCAACGCCTCGACGCCGAGTTCGTCCGCGACAACGCCCTTGCCATCGCCGGCCTGTTGAATCCGCAACTGGGTGGCAAACCCGTCTATCCCTACCAACCCCCCGGCATCTGGGAGATCAATGAAATGGGCGGTGGCGGCTGGAAACAACAGCGCGACGAAAACCAATACCGCCGCGCCCTTTACATCTATCACCGTCGCAGCACGCCCTATCCCAGCCTGCTCACCTTCGACGCCCCCAATCGCGAGGTCTGCGCCGCCGGGCGCGCCCGCACCAGCACGCCCCTCCAGTCCCTCGTCCTCATGAACGACCCCGTGTACGTCGAAGCCGCCCGCGCCTTCGCCGCCCGCATCCTGCGCGAGGGCGGCGCCGACGATGCCGCGCGGATGACCTACGCCTGGCGTCTCGCCCTCGCGCGCACGCCCACGACGGCCGAACGCGGCGTTCTCCAAAAGACCCTCGCCCGTCAGCGCGAAGCCTTCGCCGCCGAAAAGACCGCCTCCGAAGCGCTCCTGAAGATCGGTGATTTCAAGAACCCCGATGGCGCCAACGCCACCGAACTTGCCGCCTGGACCGCCGTCGCCAACGTGATTTTGAATTTGAACGAAACCATCTCCCAGTAAGCCGCCCCCTAAACTCAAACTTTTACCCATCTTCTCCATGAGCAATCCACTCGACCCGCGACTCCTCACCCGCCGCGCCTTCCTCCAGCGCAACTCCACCGGCCTCGGCGCGCTGGGCCTGGCGTCCCTTCTCAACCCCGCCGCCTTCGCCGCCATTCCCGGCAACGGACCTGCCGTGCCTGGCTTGCTCCAGCGACTGCACCACGCCCCCAAGGCCAAACGCGTCATCTACCTCTTCATGTCGGGCGCGCCCTCCCATCTCGATCTCTACGATCCCAAGCCCAAGCTCGTCGAAATGACCGGCAAGGACCTGCCGGAATCCATCCGCCAGGGCCAGCGCATCACCGGCATGACCAGCGGCCAGAAGAACCTGTTCTGCGTCGGCTCGCCCTTCAAATTCACCAAGCACGGTCAGTGCGGCATGGAGGTCAGCGAGGTCATGCCGAAAATCGGCACCCTCGCCGATCAGGCCACCTGGATTCGCTCGATGTTCACCGAGGCCATCAATCACGACCCCGCCGTCACCTTCTTCGGCACCGGCCATCAGCAACCCGGCCGCCCAACCATGGGCGCCTGGGCCAGCTACGGCCTCGGCAGCGTGAACGCCGACCTGCCCGGCTACATCTGCCTCAACTCCGGCGGCGGCGGCCAGCCCCTGCAATCCCGCTACTGGGGACCGGGCTTCCTTCCCGCCCAGCACGGTGCGGTCACCTTCCGCAGCGCCGGCGACGCGGTGCTTTATCTCTCGAACCCCCCCGGCATCAGCGGCTCCACCCGGCGGGCCACGATCGATGCGATGAACGAGCTGAATCGCATCCAGCTCGGCGTGCTCGGCGATCCTGCCATCGCGGCCCAGATCGAGAATTATGAACTGGCCTTCCGCATGCAGACCAGCGTGCCGGAACTGATGGACCTCGCCAAGGAACCCGACAGCGTATTTGAACAGTACGGCGCCAAGCGCGGCGCCGCGAGTTTCGCCGCCAACTGCATCCTCGCCCGCCGTCTGGCCGAACGCGGCGCCCGCTTCATCCAATTGAACCATCGCGACTGGGATCACCATGGCGGACTCCCCGGTGCGATGCCCGGCAAGGCCCGTGAGGTGGACCAGGGCGCGGCGGCGCTCGTCCAGGATCTCAAGCTCCGGGGACTCCTCGACGACACCATCGTCATCTGGGGCGGTGAATTCGGACGCACCGCCTACAGCCAGGGCGAAATCAAAAAGGACAGCTTCGGGCGCGACCACCATCCCCGTTGCTTCACCATCTGGGCGGCCGGCGGCGGCTTCCGCCCCGGCACCATCTACGGCGCCACCGACGACTTCGGCTACAACATCACCCGCGACCCCGTGAGTGTTCACGACTTCCATGCCACCCTCCTGCACCTCCTTGGCGTGGATCACCTCAAGCTCACCTACCGCCACGAAGGCCGGGACTATCGCCTCACGGACATCAGTGGCGAAATTGTCAAAGGTCTGATCGCCTGATCGCTGCCGAACCAAGGGAACGGAAAAGCTCAAAGCTCAAAGTTCAAAGCTCAAGGAACGCACCAGCATCCAAGAACAATGACTCACCCCCCACCCTCCCGCCCCATTCGATCACCGAGGTCCTTGCTCCTCGGGAGTAACAGCCCGCCGGATCTGTTAGCCAAGCTGGCAACGATTGATCCGGAAATATCACGATTCCTGGCCGCAACTTCCGTTTCGCTCTCATTAGCACCCGGTTGCAACCGGGTGTTGCCGGGAGGTCGAGCGAAAGACCGTTTTAACGGTTTCCCCGTCGGCGTGGGAAAAACCGCTGAAGCGGTTGCGGCTCGCTCGGTCGCCAGCACCCGGCTGAAGCCGGGTGCTAATGAGATAGCTGCATCGGCACAGGCACGGCTGTTATTCTCGCGCCGTCAAAGGTCCACCGTTCCGCCTGTTCAGGTGCTTCCATTAAACTTTGAGCTTTGAGCTTTGAACTTTGAGCTTTGAACATTCCCCCTCCCCCCAATCCCATGTCCCGCGTCATCGTCCGTCCCCACCAACTCGACTTTAATTCACCCGGCCGCCGCGACTACTGGGTGGCCCTCGAACACGACAGCATCTGGGGCGATCATCTGATACCCCTCACCGTCATGGTTGGACCCCAGGCCCAGCCCGGACGGGGCCTCGTGGCCTTCGGCTCGAACCACGGGAATGAGATGGAAGGCCCCGTTGTCCTGAAAAACCTCCTGCGCGAAATCCGCACGGAGGATGTGCTTGGCCGACTCATTCTGGTGCCCGTGCTCAATGTCGCCGCGTTCCGGGCCGGCACCCGCGAGAGCACGCTCGATGACGGTGTGAACATGAACCGGGCGTTTGTGGACGGAGCGGGCAAGCTGCCCGGCCTCAAGGGTATCACCCATCGCATCGCCGCCTTTGTCCGCGAATATATCTGGCCGCAGGTGCATGTGGTGCTCGACCTTCATGCGGGCGGCGACGTCGCGCGCTTCGCTTTGTGCGCCAGTTTTCATCCGCTCGAGGACCCGGACTTGAGCCGGCAGATCGAGGAGACCGCGCGCTGGTTCGGCACGCCGCTGGTGATGACCTACCAGAACCAAACCCCCGGCCTGCTCCCAAGCGAAGCCGAGCGGCTCGGCAAGATCACCGTGGGAACGGAACTCGGCTGGGGCAACGCCGTGAACCTCGAGGGCGTGCGCTACGGCCGGCAAGGCGTGCTTGCCGCCGCCATCCGCCAAGGCCAGTTGCGTGGCAACATCGAGCCCATCGGCTGTCACGCCGCTGGCACCCAACGGCGCGTCGCCATGGTTGATCGCGAATGTTTCACCGTGGCCCCTTTCGACGGGCATTACGAAACGCTCGTCGAGTGTGGGACTCCGGTAAAGCGCGGCCAGCCTGTCGGCTTGCTGCACGACTTCGATCACATCGATGCCGAGCCATGGCCGGCGGTTGCCGGCGTGGATGGCATCGTGATTGCCCAAGCCTGGATTGCCCCCGTCCGCCGTGGCCAGCACATCGTGGTCGTCGGCCAGGAAGTTGGCCGGTGGCTCTGAACCGGGCGTTGGCCGCCATTCGTCTGCCCGAACACCCCGGCCCCCCGGCCTTCCGTTCTTAGGGGTTTCCTTTAGAATGCGTTTGGGTCTACCCCCAATTGCCGGAGCGGCGTGGCGACCCTATTTTGTCTTGCAGTGGCCAATCGGAAGCCGCCATTTGGAAACCGCCAAACGCATGAACATGACCGCCGAGAACTCCACCACCCTGATCGAGGCGCTGCTTCATTCGGAGGTGTATCGGGAGTATGAAACCGCCTTCACCGCCGCGACCGGCCTGCCGGTGGTGTTGCGACCGGTGGACATCTGGCAGTTGCCGCACCACGATCGACCCGGCGAAAACCCCTTCTGCGCCCTGATGGCCCAGCGCAGCCGCGCCTGCGCCGCGTGCCTGCAGGTTCACCAGTTCCTGTCCGAAACGGCCACGGCGGATCCCGTGACGACCGATTGCGCCCACGGCATGTTGGAAACTGCGGTTCCGGTCCGCGTCGGTAACCGGGTGGTGGCGTTGTTGCAAACCGGCCAGGTGTTCCGCAAGCCGCCCACGGAAGCCCAGTTTCACCAGACCGCCAAACTGTTGAAGAATTGGGGCGTGGCGGTCGAGCCGGCGAAGCTTCGCGAAATGTATTTCGGCACGACCGTGGTCCCTTCCAAGACCTACGAGGGCATCATCGCCCTCCTCAACATCTTCGCCCAGCAGCTCGGGGCACTCAGCAACCAGATCGTCATGCAGCAGGAAAATTCCGAGCCGCCGGTGATCCGGCAGGCGAAGGAATACATCGAGGCGCATTCGGCGGAAGACCTCTCGCTCGGCCGGGTCGCCAAGGTCGTCAACACCAGCAGCTTCTATTTCTGCAAGCTTTTCAAGCGGGCGACCGGGATCAATTTCACCCATTATCTGGCCCGCGTTCGCGTCGGAAAGGCCCGCGTCCTGCTGCTCAATCCCAACCTCCGCATCAGCGAGGTGGCCTTCGAGGTGGGCTTCCAGTCGCTCACCCACTTCAACCGCGTGTTCCGCAAGGTCGAAGGCCAGTCGCCCACCGAATACCGCGCCAAACTTCCCTGTCCGTGAAATACGCGTGCGGCAATCCTGTCCCGCCCGCGCCGTGGCCCGCCGTCCCGGCAGGGGACGCCCGCCCTTCCCGCCCTGTGAACGACCTGTCCCATCTCAGCCGCGAGGAGTTGATCCAGAGACTCCAGGCCGCCAAAAGCCCTGCGGACGGGGCCACCGCCGCCCTCCGAAACAGCGAGCGGCGGTTGCGCGCCCTGTTCGATCATGCCGTGGAGGGCATGATCACGATTGACGAACACGGTGTCATCGAAAGCGTGAATCCGGCGGCGGAGAAGATGTTCGGGTACGCCGGCCACGAGCTGCTGGGGAAAAACGTCAGCCTGTTGATGCCCCCGCCCGATCGGGAGCAGCACGACCAGTATCTGCGGAACTACCTCGAAACCGGCCGCGCGCGGATCATCGGTCAGGGCCGCGAGGTGATCGCCCGGCGGCGGGATGGCTCGACCTTTCCCGTGGACCTCTCGGTCAGCGAGGTCCACCTCGACGAGGGCCGCCGGTTCATCTGCGTCCTCCGCGACATCACGGTCCGCAAACGACTCGAAAAAGAGGTGCTCGAAGCCGTCAACCGGGAACAGGCGCGCATCGGTCAGGATTTGCACGACGGCCTGGGACAACATCTGGCGGGCATCGAGTTCATGAGCCGTGTGCTGGAGCAAAAGCTGGCCGGCCGCGGCCTGCCCGAGGCGGACAATGCCGCCGAGATCGCCCGGCTGGTGCGCGAGGCCATCGCCCACACCCGGCAGCTCGCCAGCGGGCTTTCCCCCGTGATGCTCGAACCCGACGGCCTGAGCCATGCCCTCGCCGAACTGGCGGCCGGTACCGAGAAGATTTATCACCTGCGCACCCGCTTCGAATGCCGTCGCCCCGTGCTGGTGAAGGACAACACCGTCGCGACCCACCTCTTCCGCATCGCCCAGGAGGCCGTCGCCAACGCCGTCAAACACGGCCGCGCCCGCGAGATCGTCATCCGCCTCGAGGAATCGCGCGCCCGCCTGCTGCTCGCCGTCCACGACGACGGTACTGGCATTGCCCCCGCGACTGCCGGGCGTAAAGGCCTTGGCCTGCACATCATGCACTACCGGGCGGGTATCATCGGCGGGTCTCTGGTCGTGCAACGCAATCCCGAAGGTGGAACCAGCGTCGTATGCTCCGTCGAGTCCGCCAGCCGGCCCGCCCGCAACCAGAAGGAATAACGTGCCCCGAAAGAAAGCATCACCTCAACCGTCGTCACCTCGGCGCAAACGCATTCTCATCGTCGATGATCATCCGATCATGCGCCAGGGCCTGACCCAGTTGATCAACAATGAGGACGATATGGTCGTATGCTGCGAAGCCTCCGGCGCCGGCGAGGCGCTGGCGCTGGTCGCGCGCGCCGCGCCGGACCTGGCGATCGTGGACCTGTCCCTCGAGGGCCGGCACGGTCTGGAACTGATCAAGGATCTGCGTGCGCTCCATCCGCAGCTGCCCGTGCTGGTGCTCTCGATGCACGATGAAAAGCTCTACGCCGAACGCGTCCTCCGCGCCGGCGCCCGCGGCTACATCATGAAACAGGCGGGCGGCAAGCTGTTGATCGACGCCCTTCGCCAGGTCCTGGCCGGAAAAATCTCGGTCAGTTCGCAGATCTCCGCCCGGATCCTCGAGTCCTTTGCCGGGCATCCGGCGGAAGCCGAACAGTCCCCGATACAGCGGCTCACGGATCGGGAATTCGAGGTGTTCGAACTGCTCGGGCACGGCCGCTCCTCCCGGGACATTGCCGCCCAACTCAACCTCAGCATCAAGACCGTCGAAGTCCACCGCGCCAACGTGCGGGCCAAGCTGAACCTCAAGACCGGACCCGAACTCGTCATGGCTGCCGTGCGCTGGGCCGATGCCGAAGGTCGCTCCGCCGCCCCGCCCGAGTCGCGCCCGCAAAAGACGAAACGCCGACCGACCCGGTCCTGAACCGTTCCTCCGGACCCAGGTTTTGCTGCCGGAAAAGAAGTCTTCCCCGAATTCCCCACGGAACCTTCGGCTGGCACCTCGCCACTGCCCTGCGTGCCGCTCTACTCTCTGCCGCCGCGGCGCGGCTCTCAGATTCACCGTAGCACGGGTCGGGTGAACACCTGATTGAGCGGGGCAGATTGGCCGCCGATGTTGCGACCATGCAGACAACTCCGTGGCTGATGGGCGCAGGCTCGGGTGCGGGCCCCAACACTCCCGAGGAACCGCTCCAGGTCGCGATCTTTTACTCGGACTTCGAAATGGGAAGTCACACGCTCCAGGTCTTTGCGCGCCTGGCGGATTCGCTGGACCACGATTTTCTCCTCCGCCTGTCGGTCTGGCACCTGGCCGATTGCCGCGATTCGCAGCAGTTGCACAATGGCGCGACCGCCGCCGCCCTGGCGGATGTGATCTTCCTCGGCCTGCGGGATGGCGAATCGTTGCCCTACGCCCAGCGGCGGCTTGCCCGCGAGGTTATGCTGCGCCGGGCCGGCCGGCCGGGCTTGTTGATCCGGGTGACCGTTCCCGGATCGAAAGGTGACGGACCGGCGTCCTGCCGCCTCCAGTCGAACCCGCCCGTATGGCTCAGCACGCCGACTTTGTCGGAGGCTCCGCCTGCGCCTCGCTCCGGGTGCGTCGAGGCTGAACGGCGGGCGAAAATTGCCCGGGGACTGGCACGGGTGTTCGGGGAACCACAGCGCAGTCGATTGCTCCCAGTCTGATGCCGGTTGGGAAAAACTCGGCGGCCCGCGGGTTGGGGGCGCGCGATCCCAGCCCGAAATCTCGCCCGAAAGGCCTCTTCAACCCGTGAGCCGGCGTTGGAACGCGCCGCGACTGGTTTGCGACCGGGCCGCTTTGATTCCCAGTTTCCGCACGCGCAATTCCCGCGGATGGAAACCTTAACCCGCGGCTCGCCGCGCCAGCAGCAGCGCGCCGGCTGGTACTGCGTCCTCGCCCAAGCCCGCGAGCCGCACCTGCGGTCCCGGCGCAAATGCCTCCATGACGAACCCGCGCAGCGCCTGCTCGACCGCCACCCGCAGCGGCTCGCCGACCAGCGACAGTCCACCGCCCAACACCACCACCCGCGGATGAAACAGGTGAACCACGTGGGAAATCGCAAACGCCAGGTCCTCCGCCACCTCGTCCAAAATTCGTCGCGCCGCCGTGTCGCCCTGTGCCAGTGCCGCTGGCAGCCGCTTCGCCTCTCCACCGTTCATTCCCGCCGTCAGGCGCACCAGCGAGCAACCCGGCTCGGTTCCCCGCAGTGCGCGAATCCGCGCATCCACCGCCCAGCCCGAACACCGCGATTCCACCGTGCCACCCAACCGGTCCAGCCGCACGTGACCGATCTCCGCCTCCCCCGGTTGCGCCCCGTGATAAATGTTTCCGCCCACCACCAGACCGCCCCCCACGCCGCTGCCCATGTTCATGTAGAACGCCGGATCAAATCCCCGCCCCGCTCCGGCCAGAGCCTCACCAAACGCCGCCGTGTTCGCATCATTGTCCACCGCCACCGGCACGCCCGTCAGGTCGCGCAACCAGTCGCCGAGCGGAAACTCCGACCACCCATGAATCTGGTGCGAACAGCAAATCTTGCCCGTCTGCCAGTCCACCGGACCGCCAAACCCCACCCCGACCGCCGCCGGCTTGGCCGCCGCCAGCAATTCCGGCAGCACTTCCGCGATCTGCCGCCGAATCCCCGCGCCGCCTTCCTGCACGTTGACTGTAAGCCGCCGCCGTTCGGTGATCTGCGCCTGCTCGTCGCCCGAGACCACCTGCAATTTCGTCCCGCCAATCTCGATGCCCAAATATTTCCGGCTCATGTCTTGGTTCTGGTTGTCCGCCCGGCACGGTGCGCCTCCTGCGGCGGACGCCGACGTGAGGAGTCTGACCCTGCGACGCTAACCACGCCCGAAATCTGCCTTCTCACCTCGGCGGCTGCCGGTCAGCCCCGCCTCACCCTTCCGCGCGTCGATATGCCTCCGCCAGCAGCGTGATGGGATGCGCCACGCGCAGCGAAAGGCCCGCCTTCTTGCAACCGTTGATGATCTGCAAGAGACAGCCCGGATTCCCCGTCGCCACCACTTCCGCGCGCGTGCTCACAATGTGCTTCACTTTCCGGTCGAGCAGATCGTTCGCCATCTCCGGCTGGATAATGTTGTAAATGCCCGCGCTTCCGCAGCACCAGGTGCTCTCCGGCAGCTCCGTCAGTTTCAGATTCGGAATCGCCTTCAACAACTGCCGCGGCTGCGCCGTGATCTTCTGCCCGTGGCACAAGTGGCACGCCTCGTGATAAGTCACATTCAACGGCGGCGCATCACTCGGCGTCGCCGGCGGTTGGATCCCGATCTGCGCCAGCCACTCGTGGATGTCCTTCACCTTGCGGTCCCACTCGTGCGCCCGCGGTTCGTAAACCGGATCGCCCGCCAGCAATTTCGCATAGTGTTTCAGATGCGATCCACACCCCGCCGCGTTGGTGATGATCGCGTCGAACTGCTCCGGGGGAAACTGGTCGATTTGTTTGCGCGCGAGACCTTGCGCCATCTCCCATTCACCGTTGTGCGCGTGCAGCGAGCCGCAGCAATGCTGGTCCGGCGGCGTCACCACCTCGCAGCCGTTGCGCGCCAGCACCTCGACCGTGTCGCGGTTGACATCGCTGAAAATCAAGTCCTGCGCGCACCCTGACAGCATCGCCACCCGATACTTCTTCTGCCCCACCGCCCGCGTCACCGGCGCGACCAGCTCCGCCGTGAACTGCGGCTGGATTGTCGGCGTCATCGACTCCAGCTCCCGCAACCGCTGCGGCATCAGGCGCATCACCCCGCTGTTCCGCACCAACCCCTGCACCCCCGTCTGCTGATACAGCCGCATCGCCTGCCCGAGCAGTTGCAGCCGGTTCAGATCCATAAACAGCCAGCGCAATGTGAAGCCCCGGATGACGCTGCGCTTGTCCGAGTCCAGCACCCCGCTCTGCTCCGCCTCCGCCCGCGCATGCTCGAACAGTTCCGCGTAGTTCACCCCCGCCGGACACGCCGTCATGCAGGCCAGACAGCCAAGGCAGAAATACATTTCCTCGGCAAACGTCTCCGTCGCCTCCAGCCGCCCGTCCGCCACCGCGCGCATGAGCGAGATGCGTCCGCGCGGGCTGTTCCGTTCGAGCTTCGTGGCGTCGTAGGTCGGGCACGTCGGCAGGCAGAGCCCGCAGTGCATGCACTGCTGCACCACCGAGTAATCAAGATCCTTGAGATGCGAATGGCGCACCGGCGAGGCCGTGGCCGAGGAAGTGGCTGCAACTGGCGATGTAGAACTCACAAAATGGTGATCGAGCCGGCCCGCGTCCTCCCCGGTTCCGGCCGGTCAACCCGCTTGCCCGCCGCCGGAGAGACACCCCGTTTCCCCGGGGCGACCGCCACGCTAGGAGCAAAGGAAAACCGGTGCAAGCCTGAGCCAAGGCAAGAAAAAACAAAACCTTGCGCCCCCGGACCGAGGTCTTATTTTCTCCGGACCTCGGGCGGGGTAGCCAAGTGGTAAGGCACGGCTCTGCAAAAGCTGCATTCGTCGGTTCGATTCCGACCCTCGCCTCCAGTTCAAAACTCCAATAAATCCGCAGTTTCCGAGTGTTGGCGGGGGGA
>CAZUUP010000079.1:11976-14432 GCA_964623105.1 uncultured Akkermansia sp. | reverse complement strand
TCATCGCGTAATGAATCTGCCGGCCGGCCTCGACGAAGCCGCAGGACGGGTAGAGATGCTGACCCACGGGATTGTTGACCATGGTCTCGATCATCGCGAAGGCCATGCCTTCGCGGCGGAAGTACTCGAGGGCGTGTTCGATGAGCTGGCGACCGACGCCCTGACCGCGCGCGGCCTTGTCCACGGCGAGGTTGGGGATGCGCCCCTTGCGGCCCTCGCGGTCGATGCGCGTGGAGATGTAGCCGAGCACTTTCCCATCTTCCTCGGCGACCGCGACGAAAACGCCGGTGGGATTGGCTTCGCAGTCTTCGTCCACATGACGAGCCTTGCGCCAGCGCCAGTCGTGGCCGCCGAGGATGCCGAGCTGCTTCTCGACGTTTTGATCAATGGCAATGCCCTCGAAACCCTCGACGGTGATGCGGCGGAGTTCGGGGAGGTCAGCGGGTTGATAGAGTCGGATTTGCATGGTCAGGGCGAAGGCTGGTGGGCAACTCGGAGGGAATCAGCGGGGAAGACGAACCGCGGATGAACACGGAAGGATACGGAGGAAGCCGGCGCGCCCTGTGGAGTGCGGGGACTTGTCACCGCTTTGTCGAGGCGACTCGTCGCCGCCGGATGCACGGGAGAGTGGATTTGCAACGGGGCGTCCTCGGCTCGCGGCAGCGGAGGCACGCGCGACAGTTCAGCGCCGGCTGGAAAGTTTGACGGCGACAAGTCGCCTGCGCGAAAGCGGTGACAAGTCACCGCACTCCAAAGCGACCGGGCACCCGCGTTGGGTGCCAGCGCGAGCGACGGTCCAGGTTGCGGGGCGGGACGAAATGTTGGTGCTCGGCACGCTCTTCCCAATCCGTGTCCAGCGGGGTGCATCCGTGATTTTCCAATTCCCATTCTCATTTCCGAGTTCGTGATCAGAAGCGCCCGTCGGTGGTTTCAAAATGCGTGGGTTTGCCGAGGGTCGCGCCGCCCTGGCGGACCCATTGGGCGGTGGCATCGATCATTTCCTCGAGCGACACGACGGGTGGGCCGAACAGCGCGTAGGATCGGGTCGCGTCCCACAGCCACGCGGTCGCGCCCTCCTGTCCCGCGATGACCGGCGTGCACCCGAGCAGATCGCCGAACCGCTGCGCGAGCCAGCGGATGGACACGCGCTGGAGGCCGGTGACGTTGAGCGCGAGCGGCGGCGTGTCGGTGTGCGCTAGGCACTGGATGGCGCGGGCGTTGGCGTCGCCCTGCCAGATGACATTGGCGGCACCCATCGTGACATCGACGGGCTGGCCGCGGGCGACTTTGTTCGCCACGTCGCAGAGCACGCCGTAGCGGAGATCAATCGCGTAGCAGAGCCGGAAGAGGAGCGTGGGCGTGCCGTTTTGTTTGGCGAAATGGGTGAAGACGCGTTCGCGGCCGACGCACGAGTTGGCGTATTCGCCGGGCGGACCGAGCGCATCATTTTCATGCGAGCCGGGACCGTCCGCACGGACGAGCGGATAAACGCAGCCGGTGGAAAACACGACGATGCGCGAGCGGGCGAAGCGCTCGGCCACGATGGCGGGGACGAGCGTGTTCATCACCCACGTCAGTTCGGGCGCTTCGCTGGTGCCGAATTTTTGACCGGCCATGAAGATGACGTTGGGCGCGTCGGGCA
Organism: uncultured Akkermansia sp.; assembly: GCA_964623105.1. Taxonomy (GTDB): domain Bacteria; phylum Verrucomicrobiota; class Verrucomicrobiia; order Limisphaerales; family BJHT01; genus BJHT01. The sequence continues at coordinate 12,790 of CAZUUP010000079.1, read as the reverse complement.
GGGCCTGGACGGCGGCGCGATCGAGCAGGTCGCATGCGATGGTTTGCACGCCGTGGCGCTGGAGTTCCGCTGCGGCGGCGGCTGAGGAAAAGCGCGAGACGGCAAAGACGCGCCGGTCGCGCCGGCTGATTTCATCAAAGCCGCGACGCACCATGCGGGCGAGCGTCGGACCCATCTTGCCGCCCGCACCGAGGACCAGCACATCACCGTCGAGCGCGCGGAGCGTGTCGAGCACGCCGGGCGTGGGGAGGCTGAGCTGGTCGTCGAGATCGGCGAGGGTCAGGAGCGGTTTCATGCAGTGGCAGTCGTGTCGGTGATGGTGGTAATGACGCCGAGACTACTTGGCCGCGCGCACGGGACGCAACGGCGGCAGCGCGACGAGTTTCTTTTCATCTGCCGCGTCGCGGGCGCGGAGTACGACCTCGGTGATGTAAAAGCTGTCGTCTGCCGTGATGCGCGGGGGCCGACCGCCGCGGAGGAATTTCACGAACTCGACGAAGATGTTCTCGGTGGTCTCAAACGGAATGCGCTCGGTCCCGGCCTCGGTGACGAGCGTGATGGCGTCGTCGCCTTCATTCACTTCGATTACGCCCTTGGTGCCGGTGACGCGCAGGCGGTCGTCGCCGTGCGAGGCGGCCTTGGCGGGGCGCAGGTAATCGAGGCGGGCCGCGACGGACGCGCCGTTGGACAACTGTGCGAGGATCGAGGCCTGGTCCTCGGTCTCGCCGAATTCAGGCCGCCCGCTGCGTCCGTGAAACGCGGCGACGTGCGTGAAATCGAGGCCCGTGACCCAGCGGATGATGTCGAGCGAATG
>CAZUUP010000079.1:0-11876 GCA_964623105.1 uncultured Akkermansia sp. | reverse complement strand
TCGAGGCGCATCCCGGTCTCGTCGGCGACGCAGCAGACATCGGGCAGCGTGTGTTCGAGTACGTGCCGCCATTCCGCGTAGGCCTGCGCGGCGTGGGGCTGCGGGAGGCGTTTCAGGAAGGCCTCGGCAGCTTTGAGGTTGTTGTCGGAGACCGCGACGAGCTCGACATCGCCGAGCAGCTTCGCGCCCGCGACGACAGCGGTGACGTGGCCTTTGAGTCCGAGCAGTGCGAGTTTCATGGCCGGGGAAGCGGAATGGGGAAAATGCCCGTCAGGGTTTGGACGGGGCGAGGCGGTTGGGTTTGGACCAGAGCACGCGGGCGACGAAGGTGGCGCCTTCCGCGCCGCGTTTGGCGGAGTCTTTCATGAACATGCCTTCCGAGACGGTGATCCACGACTCGGATTCATTGATGGCGTTGGCACCGAAGTTGCCGAGTTCCGCGCCGCGCTCGGGCACCACGACTGTTTCCGTGCGGCGGACTACTCGCAGCGTGGCCGCGTCCACCTGGGCCATGAAGAGGGGCGCGCGATGGCGGATGATGTGGTCGTTGTTGGCGCCGCGCCGGGTGTAGATGAGGAAGAGCCCGTCGCTGTGCGCCAGCCAGTGTTGCTGGGTGTTGTAACTGCCGAGGTCGGCTCCGTCATCGAAGAGCCACGGGCGGGGCGCGGGAAACTTGAGGCCGTCGTCGCTGACGCTGACGTAGCCGCGGAGATCGTTGCGGAGGGTGAGAAAGTACCGGCCGGCGAAAGCGATCAGCGAGGGTTCGTAGAGGCCGCGCGCGACGGGAAGACGGAGGATGTCGCCGTGGCGGAGGTAGGTGAGTTCCCGGCCGTCGAAGCGGCATTCGGCGACGGTGGTGCTGAAGCGGTCCTTGGAGTTTTTCCCGATGTAGAGCGGCACGAGCAGGGTGCCGTCGGGCTTGACGAGCCATTGGGAGCAGGCGTTGCGCGCGAAGTTGAACTCTTCGGCGGGCGGAAGCGCGAGCACCCGCCAGGGCGTCCACGTTGCGGCCTGCGGGTCGAACACGGCATAGACGGTCTGGTGCGCGCGGGGCACGTCGTCGAGTTGGGCGCCCTTGGGGCTGTAGCGCACCTGGCAGCCGATGGCGAGCAGGCGGCCGGTCGGGGCGTGCCAGCCGGGGGTGACGTCGGCGACGCTGATGGTGACGCCGGACGGCTGGACCTGCCAGTCGAGGGCGGGCGGGAGGACGGGGCCGGTCCACGGCGAGTCGAGCCGGGCGCGGGTCATGACGTGCAGACCGGAGTAATAGTCCGAGACTTTGAGATGCTTCTGAATGGTCATGAGGGCGGCGGGCGCGCCGTTGGAGGCGCCGGGGAGGGCGGTGGCGCGCGGATGGAACCAGAGGAAATCGCCGGCATTGTGCTGGAGGGCGGTTTCGAGTTTCACGGAAAAGGCGGGCGGGGCCGGCGCGAGGGCGGAAATCCGGCGGTCAAAGGCGAACGGCGCGGCGGGATCGTCGGTGACGGTGACGAGCACGGGAGGATTGAGGCCGACCATGTCGGTCTGCACGCGCCAGAGATTGGGCGCGCGCCAGGCGGGTTCGAGCTGCCAGGTGTGGCCGTCGGCGTGGAGAAAGAGGATGGGTTTGGCCCACGCGCGGGAGTGTTCGACCAACTGGCGGGTGAACGGTTCGTGGGTTTCGTTGGGATGCGCCTGGGCCATGACGACGGCGGCGCGGGCGGCCGGGTGTTTGCCGAGCTGGACCTTGATCCAGTCGGCGTTGTGCTGGAGGCGGGTCTGCCATTCGGCGGGGTCGTGGACGCGTCCGCCGGGAAGGTTGAGGCCGATGATCAGGACGCCTTTGGCGACGAAGGCGAAGTTCTCGGAACGTTCGGGTTGTTTGTCGAGTGCCGGGGCGGACGGGAAATGCTTTTCGAAATCGCGGAGGTGGCGGTTCCAGAAGGCCAGACCTTCGGCGGGATTGTCGAGGTCGTTCCACTCGTTATCGCCGAGCAGGACGAAGACGGGTTTGGCGGATTTCTTCAGGATGTCGGCGACGAGGCGGTATTGGGACTCGGGCCATTGCTTGCGGGCACCCGTGACGATGTCGCCGAGATGGACGAGGAACTCGCTGCGGCCGTCCGCGCTGACGAGGGCGACATGGCGGGCGAGCAGGTCTTCCTCGGCGGGTTTGTAAGGGCCGCAGCCGGTGGCCGAGAAGTGGAGCGGTTCCGCGAGCGCCGCGCTGACCGTGGCAAAGACGCAGAGCAACCTGAGGAGAAGCGGAACATTCATGGCAAATGGGAAATGCCGGCAGACGACCGGGTCATGGATTAATGATGGGAAGCTTGCCGCAGCGGGGCTCCCGGTGTCGAACAGGAATCGCGGGCGGCGGCGCGCTGCGGACAGGCGCGCCCGACCTCGGTGCCGGACTTGTTCGCCTCCGAGCAAACCCCGGGCGACCGGCGGCGCGAAAAGCGGCTGGCGATTTGGGGCGGTCTTGCCCACATTGCAAGCTGTCACGCATGAAAATCCTTCGCGCCACCTGTGCATTGTCCATCGGCCTGTGGTTGGCCGCGGGAAGAGTTTTTGCAGCCGCCCCGTTGGCCGCGCCCCCGAACATCATCATCATTTACGCGGACGACCTGGGCTGGGGGGATCTGGGTTGCTACGGGCATCCGAGCATCCGGACGCCGCAGTTGGATCGCATGGCGGCCGAGGGGCTGCGGTTCACGGATTTCTATTCCGCCGCGGAGGTCTGCACGCCAAGCCGGGCGGCACTGCTCACCGGCCGGTATCCGGTGCGCAATGGGATGTGCAGTGACTCGCGGCGGGTGCTGTTTCCCAATTCCCGCGGCGGGTTGCCGGCGGGCGAGATCACCATTGCGCGCGCGCTCAAGACCCGCGGATATGCGACCGCGTGCGTGGGCAAATGGCATCTTGGCCACCGGCCGGAGTTCCTGCCGACGCGCCACGGCTTTGACAGCTATTTCGGCATTCCCTACTCGAACGACATGGACCGGGATGCGGCGGTGGGTCCGAAGGGGCGCGAGGCGTTCCTGGCGCCGAAATCCGAGTACTGGAAGCCGCCGGTCCTGCGCAACGAGGCGGAGATCGAGCGTGGTCCCGACCAGACCCAACTGACGCGGCGCTACACCGAGGAGGCGCAGAAGTTCATCCGCGAGCGGCGCGGCGGGCCGTTCTTCCTGTATCTGGCGCACAACATGCCGCATGTCCCGTTGTTCGCCTCGGAGCGCTTCAAGGGCCGGAGCCCGCGCGGGCTGTATGGGGACGTGGTGGAGGAACTGGACTGGAGCGTGGGCGAGATCCTCGAGACGTTGCGGCGGGAAAAGCTCGAGCAGAACACGCTGGTCTTCTTCAGCAGCGACAATGGTCCGTGGCTGATCTTCAACCAGCACGGCGGATCGGCAGGATTGCTGCGCGAGGGCAAGGGCAGCACCTGGGAGGGTGGGATGCGGGTGCCGGGCATCGCCTGGTGGCCGGGGAAGATTGCGCCGGGGGGCGTGCATCGGGGAATCGCCTCGACGATGGACCTGTTCACGACGTCGCTAAGACTGGCCGGGGCTGATGTGCCGGCGGATCGCGTCATCGACGGGTTGGATTTGCGTCCGGTGTTGTTGGGCACCGGGGCGGTTGAGCGGGATGCCTATTGCTATTATCGCGGTGCGCGGTTGTTCGCGGTGCGCCAGGGGATGTTCAAGGCCCATTTTCAAACCCAACCCGGCTACGGTGCGGGCAAAGGGGAATCGCACCAGCCGCCGCTGCTGTTCCACCTCGGCGAAGACCCCGGCGAATCCCACAATGTCGCGGCGCAACATCCGGCAGCCATCGCGGCCATCGAGCAGGCCGTCCAGCGTCATCGGGCGACGCTGGTGGCGGCGCCGTCGCAGTTGGAGCAGTTCGAGCCGGGCAAATGATCACCCCGGCATCAAGCGTGAAGCCTGCCACCGAAACCGAGTGTCTCCCCGCGCAGTCCGTCAGCCGCCGTCACTTCACGGGGATGCTGGCCGGGGCGGCGACGTTGCCGTGGGCGATGTCCTGTGCGACGCCCGGGAGCCGGAAGGTTGCAGATCGGCGCCCGCGGGTGGCGTTGATCACGACCATTGTCCGCAAGTTTTCGCACGGGCAGCACTTTGTTGACCGTCTGCTGGAGGGTTACGGCTGGCACGGGGAACACCGGCAATCGCCGCTGGAACTGGTGTCGTTGTACGTCGAGCAATTTCCCGAGAACGATGTCAGCCGCGAGCGCAGCCGGCGGCGCGGGCCGCGGTTGTATCCGACCATCGCCGGGGCGCTGACGTGCGGGACCGGGGAACTGGCGGTGGACGGCGTGTTGATCATTGGCGAGCACGGGGATTATCCGCGCGATGCGAAGGGGCAGCCGTTGTATCCGCGATTCCGTTTTTTCAAGGACGTGGTGCGGACTTTTGAACGCACGGGACGGAGCGTGCCCGTGTTTCAGGACAAGCATTTCGCGATGGACTGGGCCGAGGCGCGGGAGACGTATCGGGACGCGCAGCGGCTGGGTTTTCCGCTGATGGCCGGCTCGTCCCTGCCGGTGACGTGGCGCCTGCCCGCGTTGGAGGTGCCGCTGGGCGCGCCGCTGGTGGAAAGCGTCGGGGTCGGCTACGGGCACCATGGCTATTATGACATCCACACCATCGAGACGGCCCAGTGCATGTCGGAACGCCGGGCGGGTGGCGAGCGAGGGGTGCGGTCGGTGCAGGCTTTCAAGAACGAAGGTGTTTGGCGATTGCTTGGCGAGCGGGAAGGCACGCGGCAGCTCTGTCTGGCCGCGTTGAATCGCAGCCAGACGCTGGCACCGGCGCCCGGCTACACGTTTGCCGCGCCGTCGGTGGAGCATCTGCGGCGGGTGAGCCCGTTTGCGGTGGCGTACGTTTTTGAGCATGCCGACGGTTTCCGGACGACCATCTTCCATTTCAACGGCAGCGTGGAGCCGTTCAGCCGGAACACCGCGTCGCTCAACGATTTCACGTATGCCGGCCGGCTGCGTTCGGGCGAGGTGGTTTCCACGCTGATGTTTCTGCCGATGCCGCCGACGATGAGCACGCTCGCGAGCTTTTTCAGTCCGCTGGTGCGGCACATTGAGGAGATGATCGTGACCGGCCGGCCGTCGTGGCCGATCGAGCGCAATTACTTGACCACCGGGATGACGTTGCACGCGGTGGATTCGCTGCTGGGCGGCGGCGTCCGGCTGGACACACCCGAATTGAACATCCGGTATGAGCCGACGCCGGGTCCGCATTTTTGGAACGCGTGAGCGTGCGGTGCCGCAGGGCGAAGACTGCCAGACCTCCAACGAAATGCGGGAAAGCCTTATGAACTGCCGATGAAACCTTTGCGCCAGATTGCATTTCTGCTCGAGGATTTCGCGTTGCAGACGCCCGCGCAGCAGTTGCTCGACCGCTTCCTCAGTGGATACCGGCGTGACGGAGAATTTCGCCGGAGCGCGGGATTGCGGGTGGTGGCGCATCTGCCGGCGGGGGAGCCGCCGGAGCTGGCGCGTCGAGTAACGGAGCTGGGGTTGGTGCGGGCGGAGCAGGTGGCGGAGGCGGTGGGCGGGGCTGACGCGATTGTGATCGTTCCCAGCGCAGGGGCGACAGCTCCGCGGGCGGGCGTGGTCGAACAGGCGTTGGCCGCGGCGCCTCGGGGCGCCATGTGCTTTGTCCACGGCACCGTGGGCGGAACGGCGGCGGCCGCGCGGGCGGTCGTGGAACAGGCGGGAGGGCGGGGGGTGACAGTTTTTTCCGGGACCATCTGGCCGGTCACGTGGCGGCTGCCGCAGGTGGATCTGCCGGAGGGCGCGGCGGTGACGGAGGCGTTGATCGTGGTGCAGGGAACGACGTCGCTGGCCGGGCTCGGGGCGCTGGAGGGCTTGCTGCCGGTGCTGGAGCGGCGGCGGGGCGGCGAGGCGGGGGTGCGGCGGGTGCAGTATCTGGAGGGCGCGGAGTTGTGGCGGGCGGGCGACCGGGGTGACTGGTCGTGGCCGTTGCTGGCGGCGGCGCTGTCGCGATCGGATTCGCCGCAGGGCGACACGCTGGTTGATGGGCGGACGCAGGATTTGGTGGGTCTGGGTTTGGTGCCGAAACTGGCGACCCACTCGCGCGGCTGGCAGTTGGAACATGCCGACGGATTCCGTTCCACGCTGCTGGCGTTGGACGGCGTGGTGGCGGATCACAATTTCGCCGTCCGGCTCCGGAACGGGCGGACGGTGTCGGCGCAGTTGTTGCGCGCGCCAGTGCCGGCGGAGGAGAGCTACAGTATGTTGGCCGCGACTTTGGAAACGGCGTTTCGTACGGGACAGGCACCGTGGCCGGTGCAGCGCAATCTTTTTACGGCGGGGTTGCTGGAGGCCATGCAACGAAGCGCGCAGCGTCCGGGTGCCTGGATCGCCACGCCCGAACTGACCCGCGAATGAGCACGCCCAAGAACATCAAGTGCCCAACTTGCAAGCGGGCGGGGGATTGGTTCGCGACGGCGTTCGGGCCGTTTTGCTCGCGGCGATGCAAGCTGGTGGATCTGGGCAAATGGTTTGGCGAGGAGCACGCCATCAGCGAACCGCTGCGGCCACAGCACTTCGAGGGCTTCGAGGAACTGCCGCCCGGTCAGGACCCGGACCGGGCGGCGGAGTAGCCGCCTGGCGACGCGGCTCCGGACAGAAATTTGGCCGGGGTCGGCAGGTCGGCGGGAACAGCGCAGGGCGCGGCGATCAGGCTTCCGGCGTCTGGCGGTGGAGCGGGATCATTTCAGTGTGGCGAGAAACGCGAGGACGTCCGCGGCCTCGGCGGCGGTCAGGCTCTGGAGGAGTCCCTCAGGCATGAGCGAGATGCGTTCGGTGCGGGTCTTGGTGATGTCTTTGGTCGGGATGACGGCGCGTTCGCCGCCGGGCAATTTGAGGGTCAGTTCCGTGGGGGTCTGCGCGAGGATGAAACCGCTGCGGGGTTCGGTGCCCTTGACTTCGACCGTGGTGAGATGCCACTGCGGGTCGATGAGTTTGCCGGGGAAACGGACCTGTTCGAGCAGGCCGGCGCGATCCCATTTTTTGGCGATCTGGCTGAGGTCGGGACCGAAATCCGTCCCTTCGCCGGCTGCGCGGTGACAGGGCGCGCAGAGGGCGGTGAACAAGACCTTGCCGCGGGCGGGTTGGCCCTGGAGCGCGAGGAGGACCTCGGGTTTGAAGTCGTCACCCAAGACTTGCCGCCGCTGCGACTCCGGGAGAAATCGCTCGAACAAATCCCGGCGGAAGGGATCGACGAGCCCGGCGCCGCGGGCGATGGCCTGCTGGCGCAAGTCGCCGCGCAGGGAACCATCACTGAGGGCGAGGGCCACGCCGAGGGCGCCGCTGGCGCTGGCGAGGAGGGATTCGAGCGGGCGGGCGTCACCGGCCTTGAGTTTGGCAAGGGCGTCTTTCTCGGCCTCCCGCTGGGTGCGGGTGGGGGCTGGGACATCCTTCGGGGCGGGCTTCATGCCGGCGATCCAATCACGCACGAGGAGCAGACCGCGGTCATCGACGAGGCGGCCGCCGAGGTAGGGCATGTGGCCGCGTCCGAGGGTGGCCATGCGGTAGAGCAGGACGCTGCGCTCGGGGTCGCCGGGGGCAATGACGCGGGCCTCGGGCAGGCCGAGGTCGCCGCGGGTGGGGACGGCGCGGATGAGCCGCGATTCCTTGAGAGCGGTCTCGATGTTGAGCAGGACCGGCACGGCACCGCCGCCGTTGAAGCGGTGGCAGGTGCCGCAATTGGCGTGCAGGTAGGAGCGGGCGCGGACTTCGAGGCTGCCCACCTTGCCGAAGGGGTCGGCCAGTTTCGGTTCGGGCGGCGCGATGCCGAGGCGGATGAGGAGGTCAAGCTGGTCGCCGGGGGCGCGGGGCGTGGAGCGGTCGAGTTGCAGGGAGGTGTAGCTCGGGGCGTAGTTGTCCCAGGGATTGTGGCAGCGCAGACATTCGACGCGGCTGAAGAAACGCCATTTTTGGTGGCGAACGCCGCCGGGCGCGACCGGGTCCTTGACGTTGAACTGGGCGTCGTCGCCGCGGGCGGCAACGAGTTCGGCGTCTGATTGCGCGTCGTTCCAGCGGTAGCTGTAGGCGCCCCAGAGGATCCCGTCGTAGTGGAGCACCTGGGTCTCGATGCGGCGGCGCGAGGCGGGATTGCCGTGTTCGAGTTCGAGCGAGTAGGTCTTGGCGAACACGGTGTCCTTGGGATAGACCCACCGGCCCGCGGCGAGCACGCCGAGGCTTTGCTCGGCGATGGTGACGTTGTCGCGTTCGGGGATGGCGACCCAGCGCTCGGCGGTGGCGTGATCCGCCCAGCGCGGGGCGTTGATTTCATAGGGCACGACACCGGGGGCGGGTTGGAGCTGGGGAACGCTGGTGAACAGGCCGGTCTCGCTCAGCTTGCGGGGGAAGTTGACGGGTTTGCCGGCGTCGGGATTGCGCGCGAGCCGGAACAGTCCGCCGGTGGCGTAGTCGCAGATGAGGAGTTCGCCGTCGGGGTCGATGCCGAAGCCGGCGGGCATGAGGGTGCTGTGGCACAATTCGCGATGTTCGGTGACGCGGTCGCCCTGCGCGCGCAGCGACCAGAAGGTGCCCATCTGCCAGTCGCCGTAAAGATATGCGCCGGCCAGTTCCGGCAGCCTTTTCCCGTAATAGAACTCGCCGCCGGTGATGCTCGCCGCCTCCTCGTGGGAATGTGCCACCAAGGGCGGTAGAATCGGCGTCGGGCCGCGCAGACGGTCGGGGCGGACGTCCTGTTTGCCGCCCTCGGTGATGCTCCAGCCGTAGTTGCCGCCCCGCTGGATGCGGTAGATCATTTCCCACAATTCCCAGCCGACGTCACCGGCCCAGAGTTCGCCGGACTTGGGATCGAACGCGATGCGCCAGGGATTGCGGAGACCGTAGGCCCATTTCTCGCCCCGCGCGCCCGGGGTGGTGACGAACGGATTGTCCTTGGGGATGCCGTAGGTTTTGCCGGTGTCGGGATGATCGACGTCCAGGCGGAGCACGCCCGCGAGCAAAGAACCGAGGTCCTGGCCGGTGACCAGGCCATCGGGCGGTTCCGCCGAGCCGCCGTCGCCTGCGCCGAGGTAGAGCATGCCGTCGGGGCCGAAGCGGAGGTTGCCGCCGTTGTGGCCACCGGCCAGCCAGGTGAAGATGACCTTGCCGCTGGCGAGATCCAGGCGCGGGGGATCGGATTCGGTGACCCGGAACCGCACGATGCGCGTGCCGTCCTCGAGGTTTTTCTTCCCGCGCAAATCGCGGACCAGGAAGGTGTAGATGAACCGGTTCTCCGCAAATTTGGGATGAAAGGTGAAGGCGTAGGTGCGGTTGACCTCGGGATCAAACTGGGTGAGATCGGCGAACGGCTCGGCCTTTTCCGCGCTCTCACTGTGCGGAAACGACCACATCTTGCCATGCTCCTCGATGAGCACGAGGCGCCGGGTTCCGGGCAGGGTTGCGACTTCGACGGGTTTGTCGAAGGTGAGGTTCGGGTAGGCGCGTTCGATGCGGTAGGGGAGCGGCGGCTCGGGGGTTCCGTGGAGGCGGGAACTGGTCCAGGGAACGCGCGGCTGGGCAAAGCCCGGTGCGGCTGCCAGCGCGAGCCATGCCAAAAACCAGCCGCGAAGGGACAAGATGCGTGTCATAGGATTGCCGCGAAAATGCCCGCCTCCGGGCCGTCAAACGAGGATTTTTTTGGCAACCCCGGGGACGGGTGCATCACGGTGCGGGGGCGAAGGGACGGTGCGGGGGCGCGAACTTTCGCCGCGATTGATTTCACCGCCCATTTCCGGCGCACGTCCCAAGCGGACGAGGACGTCCGCGCGCCGACGGGGCGGTCCGGTTCGCGGCCGCCGGCTCCCTTGCCGACACCTTCGGAATGCACGCGATGGGATGTTTCCTGCTTTCAAATGATTGACGGACTGAATCAACAAAGTCAGACCTCCTCCAGATGAGCACGATCAAGATCAGCCTGGCTGCCGCCTTCGCCGCCGCGTTGGCGAAGGAGAAAGAGGCGGAACTCCTCACGGGCGATCCGGAGTTCAAGGCGCTGGAAAAGGACCTTAAGATAGACTGGCGCAAATGATCCTCGAACCCGCACCGTTGGAACTGGTCTTGAGCACGAAGGCCGCGCGCTGGTTGCGGGTCGCGCCCGTCCGCGCGTTCACGCAACCGTCGCCGCGCCTGTTTCTGACGCAGTGGCGAATCGACCTGGTGGATGACGGCGATGGCGGACGCTGGTTCATGGTTACGAACCACGCCACCCTGTTCACCTTCCTGCTGCCGCGGCAACCGTCCTCCGGCTACGATGCGCTGGTCCGGGACTTCCGGATGCGGCTCGGGTTTTCGCTCCTCGCCGCTTCCCCGCCCCTCGAATGGACGCCGACGGAGGTCGTGCCCGTCCGGGGCAATCCGGCAGCGGTCGTGGGCTCCATGAACAACATGGCGCAACTGCTGTCCTGGCCGCGGGAACCGGGCGCGATGACGCCATATGAGGATTCCGAGGCGTGGTTGCAAGGCACGCCGTTCAGCGCGATCGGCACCAAGTCGCGGTACGCGATCCCGAAAACGATCTGGGGCGAACGCCTCGACGCCATCGCTCGCGGGCCGTCATGATCGCGAATGTGAAGCACCTCGTCCGGCGCGACCGGGGCGTGTGTAGCACCGTAGGTACGGCATCTCTGTAGAACCAACGGGATAAGGATTTCCAAGCTCCGTCAGGAGCGGCATCGTCAGCGCATGGCCAACACCTACACGCAGATCTATCTCCATGTCGTGTTCGCCGTCGAAGGCCGGCAGAATCTCATCGAACCGGAACATAACGACGAATTGCAGAAATTCATCACCGGCATCGTGTCCGCTCAGAGGCACAAGTTGATCGCGATAAACAACATGCCGGACCTTGCATTTGCTGGTGGGCTTGCGCCCGGACGCGGCGCTCTCGGATTTGGTGCGCGACATCAAAGCCAACTCATCCCGCTTCATCAGTGAGAAGCGGTGGGTGCCGGGCCGGTTCTCATGGCAGGAAGGTTTCGTTGCTTTCTCTCATTCGCGTTCGCAACTCGGCACGGTGATCCGTTACATCGAGAACCAGCAAAAGCATCACGCCAAGAAATCGTTCCTCGATGAATACACGGCGCTGCTCGACAAGTTCGAAGTGGAATATGACCAGCGCTACGTCTTCAGACCGCTTGACGGGTGATTATCCGACGATGTCGCCCCCAGCGGGGCTTGGGACGATTGGGGTGCTGGGATTCTACAGATATGTCGCGCCTACGGCGCTGCGAATCCGTGGTGCCTCACGTCTTGCGGAATTTCTTTGCGCGATGCTCTGCGAGGAAAGCCAATTCTGGCAGCGCCGCGTCGTCTGGCAAACATAGCGGTTGTCCCGCGTATGCGCCGAAGTTTTCTGCGACTGCCCGCTGCGGCAACTCTGCTTTCAACCGTGGAGAAACCACCAAACGCAAGCTGTCCTCGAAGGTAATCAGCCCTTGGTCAAATGCTGCGTCGTGGAGACGCGAAAGAGAAAGGCCGTTGCGAACATTCAACCGCTCGGCAACGTGACTGCCCCACGGAAGGATGTGCGAAGCAATCAGCAACTCGCGCACTGCAAGCTGGGTGACACCGCAACGTCCGCCAAAATTGTTCAACACGGCGTCGCGAAAATAGTCCTGCCCGCGGCGCAACTTCACAGTCGCCGTCGTTTCCGTTGGACCAGTCGGTGGACGCTTACGTACGCGGACACCTTCCTCCGGCAGCACTTCAAGGTCGCTGTCCTCATCCACTCTGAACAGTTTTCGCAGAGCCTCCTCGCTCACCGGCACGGCCTCATTGAGGTTCGCGTGGAACTGAGTCCACACCGTGCGGTCAAGCGCGCTTG
>CAZUUP010000078.1:0-14605 GCA_964623105.1 uncultured Akkermansia sp. | reverse complement strand
GAAGTCGAGGAGGGCGTCGCCGGTGATGCCTTCGTCGTCGGTGGCCCACTGCGACCAGCGGAGGTGTTTCGGGAGCGGGGATTTGTAGTTGTCGCGGAGGAGTTCCATCTCCTTTTCGCGGTCGTCGAAGATCTTCAGGAAGAACATCCAGCCGAGCTGTTCGAGCCGCTGCGCGTCGCCGTAGGTGCCGGCGTCCTTGCGCATGATGTCCTGGATGGTTTTGACGAGGTTGGAGACGTTGGGCATGGGTCAGGCAGGGCGCGGAGTGGTGGTGGAGCGGCGGACGGCGCGGACGGTGTGACCGGCGGCGAGGGTGTCGGCGATGAACTGGAGGAACCCGCCGGCAGGCCGGCAAGGAATCACGTCGAAGGGGATGAGGTCGTCCTGAAAACGCACGAGGTTCTTCGCATGGGCGTCAAAGATACCGAGGTTGTCCTCGGCGCGGTAGTAGCCGCATTCGGTGATCTTTTCGAAACCTTGGGCCGCAAACCATGCGTCAATTTCCGGCTGAGTGACGGGCACGAGGTCGAACCGGGGTTGGGAAGTGACGACGGCAAGGTCGTCGCCCTGGTCGAGGATGCCTTCGAGGCGGTTCAGGCCGGGAATGAGCTGGTTCTGGAGTTGGAGCCGTTCGAGGTATTCGAGCGGAGTGGCCTCCCAGAGGTGGAAGCGGCGGGCGTCTTGGCTGGAAGACACCAAGGCGAGGTCGATGCCGGGGGACAGGCCGAAGATGCCGTCGCGGGTGACTTTGAAATAACGGTCGGTCCGCTCGTCGTGAAACAGGTCGTGTTCCTGTCCGCCACGGACAAGCTTCGTGGGCAGGTCGGCAGGGCTCAACAGCAGACCCAAACTTCGCGCCCATTCACGAAGGCCTTCTTTCTGCCGGGCAAGAGAGGGCGTCCCAAGTGCTGCGCTATCTGGCGATAGGCTTCCTCGGAGGTGAGCGAATGCCGCGACGACAAGATCCGCGCCATCCGCTCGGTGGAGAGCAGAGGTTTCACTGGCGCGAGGCTGGCCGGAATTGGTGGCATCAGATGACATGGCAAAACTAGTGGGAGGCGGGAGGTTTGCAACTCATCAAGCAGCTTGGAGGTAAAGGGCGGTTTCGAGTTCGCGGATGGCGGCCAGGTAGCCGTCGCGTCCGCCGAAGAGTTTGACGATTTCCACAGGCGTGCCGTGGGCGGTGAGCGGGTCCACTTTGAGAATCTCAAGCGATTCCACGCTGGTGATGCCGCTGTCGGCGTATTTCTGGAGCAGGGCATCGAGCACGGCACGGGCTTTGTCGCCATACTTGGCGAAGACACTGCGCTTCTTCACCTTTTCCGCCCGTTCTCTGCGCGTGAGCGGCGGGGCGTCGAAGGCGACATGACAGACGAGGTCGAAGGCGTCGTAGTCGCGGCCCACCAACTCGGCGAGCTCTTCGAGGAACACGCCCTTGGCGGCAAGTTCTTCGAGTATTGCCTGCTTTTTCTCGGCGTCATTCCAGACCGTGAGGAAGGCATCGAGCGAGGCGTAGGCCTTGCGGAGGGTTTTGCGGGAGTAGTCCTTGAGCGATTCGGTGATGAGCTTGCCGTGCTCGTCGAGGTATTGGACACGCTCGGTGGCGACACGGACTTCGACGTTGTCCACCACATAGCGAGTGAGTCTTGAACCAGCCGAATCAATCAACCGATCATTGAGTTCGTCGCCGCCGCCCGCTGGCTCGGGGTATTCGGTGTTGGGGATTTCGTCGGGCGGCACTACGGTGTCCTCATCCTTCGGCTCGTAGATTTGCACCGGGTCGCCATCGAAGGCCGGGTCCGCGAACAAGGCGGTGGCGCGCTTGAAGTCCATGATGGTGAAGAACAGCTTGCCGTAGTCCTCGTTGATGCGTGTGCCGCGCCCGATGATCTGCTTGAACTCGGTCATGGAGGCGATGCGCTTGTCCAAAACGATGAGCTTGCAGGTCTGCGCGTCCACCCCCGTGGACATAAGCTGTGAAGTGGTAGCGATGACAGGATAGGTCTTTTCCGGCTCGATGAAGTTGTCGAGCTGGGCCTTGCCCTCGCTGTTGTCGCCCGTGATGCGGACGACGTACTTGGTATTGGCGGCGGCGAGGTCGGGGTTGGCGTTGACCATCGCCTGCCGCATCCGCTCGGCGTGCGGAATGTTTTCGCAAAAGATGATGGTCTTGGCGTAGCGGTCGGTGGCCTTGAGGAACTCCGTGACCTTGGCGGCGACGACCTCTGTGCGCTTTTCCAAGATCAAGTTTCGGTCGAAGTCGCGATCGTTGTACTCGCGGTCCTCGATGACCTGCCCGTATTTGTCGGTCTGGCCTTCTTCGGGACGCCAGCCGTCGAGGTCCTTGTCGAGGCCGATGCGGACGACTTTGTAGGGCGCAAGGAAACCGTCGTCGATGCCCTGCTTCAGCGAATAGGTGTAAAGCGGGTCGCCGAAGTATTCTATGTTCGAGACGTCCTTCGTCTCCTTCGGAGTCGCCGTCAGGCCAATCTGGGTGGCGGAGGAGAAGTACTCCAGCACCTGCCGCCAGCGGGCGTCATCAGCGGCGCTACCGCGATGGCACTCGTCCACAACCACGAGGTCGAAAAAGTCGGAGGAGAACTGCTTGTAAATGTTCTGCTCCTCCTCCGTCCCGGTGACCGCCTGGTAAAGGCAGAGGTAGATCTCGAACGACTTGTCCACCGTGCGGTTGGTGATCTTGGTCATCGCGGAGCCGAACGGCTTGAAGTCGTTGGTCTTGGTCTGGTCGGCGAGGATGTTGCGATCAACGAGGAAGAGAATGCGCTTCTTTGCTCCCGATTTCCAAAGCCGCCAGATGATCTGGAAGGCGGTGTAGGTTTTGCCGGTGCCGGTGGCCATCACGAGGAGGATGCGGTTCAAGCCCCGCGCGATCGCTTCAACAGTCCGATTGATGGCGATGAGTTGGTAGTAACGCGGAGCCTTTCCCGCCCCGTCGTCGTAGTAGTCCTGAGCTGCAACAGCCTCCTGATCTGCGGTGTAGCCCTTGGCCTTGCGGTAGCGGTCCCAGAGCTCGGCCGGGGAAGGGAATTGGTCGAGAGGGATTTCACGTGTGACCGTGCCGCCGGCGCCGGTCCGGTCGTGTTCGAGAAACGCATCCCCGTTCGAACTGTAGGCAAACGGAATGTCGAGCAACTCGGCATATTCCAGCGCCTGCGGCATCCCCGCACCGACTGCATGATTGTTGTCCTTTGCTTCCACAACCGCCAGCGGGAGGTTGAGCTTGTAGTACAGGATGTAGTCAGCCTTCTTGGCTTCCCCGCGTTTCACTGACTTCCCCCGGACAATCACACGCCCCTTCGTAAAGTAAGCCTCCTCGCGAACCTGGGTCATCAAGTCCCACTTGCCCGGCGCGACGATCGCCGGCGTGATGAATTTGCTGCGGATGTCCGCCTCGGTGAGTAGCTTTTTGTTCATTCGGAGAATGAAAGATCATCGCATTTTTCCGAAAACGGCAACGCCCGTGGCGGACCACTTACCGTCCCACGGCAACCGACAAACGGACACACTGATGAAATCTCGTTAATCGCCTCTGTCCCACTTGGCAATCGGATCCGCACGTTTATTGCAACTCACCTCAGAAGGCGCAAGACCGCTTCCGCACAAAGTCGCGGCGGTGCCCTTCGAGCGCAGCTTTCAACCTCGTTTTCCACCATCTGCGCCGCTTCGTGGCCGCCGCTGCCTTTCACCGCTTCCGCTCGCGCAGCAGCTTCGCCAGAAACTTCGCCGTCTCGTCCGCGATCACGTGATACCCCGCGGCGTTCGGATGCCGGTCGCCGAACCAGCCCGGCAAATCCCGGAAATGCGCATCCAGCCGGTTGTCCATCACCTCCACCATCGCCGGCGTTCCGCGCACAAACGGCTTCACCAACTCGTGATACTTCTCCGGAATCTTCGCCAGCGGATAACGCCGGTAATTCAGCATGTTCGCCCCATGCGCCAGCTCCGCCGCATACCGCGGATAGATGTCGAACAACGTCAGTTTCTCCGCCTCCGCCACCTGCTTCACCAGCGCGTTGATCCGGTCCGTCCCCTCCGGCGCCCCATACGGAATCACCGTCATCGGAATCAGCATCGCCTTCGGAAAATCCCGTCGCAACCGCCCCAACAACGCCTGAAAGTCCTTCGGAAAGTTATTCGTGAAATCCGCCCGCTTCGCCTGATCGTTCAACCCATACCGGATGAAAACATAATCCACCCCCGGCAACTGCGGCACCACCCGGTCATATCGATTCGTCAACAACCCGTGGATGAATTCGCCCGACCGCCCCAGATTGATCACCTTCACCGGCGGCAGATCCTTTTCCCCCACCAGCAACAGCCGGATCGTATCCTCGAAATGCGGGCCGGCCGGATTATGCCGCCGCGGGACACCCTCCTCACACGTGCTGTCCCCGAGCAACAACACCTGCACCGCCCCCTCGTGCTCCCCCCGCGCGGTCGCGAACATCCCCACGGAACCCACAATGAAGATTGCCAGAAATCGAACCCGCCGCAAAATGGTCGTCATGCGCCCCCTGACCTCCACCCCACCTCACCTATTCACCGACGCCACCCCAAACTCCACTTTCCGCCCTCCGAACTCTCTCCGAGCGCCGAACCGTAAACTTTGAGCTTCCGCCTGCGGAATGGACTACCTCTCCTTCGCCGTCCTCATGCTCCTCGGGCAGTTCTCCCCCGGCCCGGACATGCTCCTGCTGCTCAAGAACGCAGTCAACCATCCCCTCCGCGTCGGCCTCTGGACCGTTGCCGGCATTGCCACCGGCCTCGCCGCCCACACGACCCTGGCCCTCACCGGCCTCGCCGTCATCTTCCATCAATCCGCGCCCGCCGGACGTCTCCTCAGCCTCGCGGGCGGCCTCTATCTCGGCTGGCTTGCCCTCCAACTCCTCCGCAGCGTTTTCCGCCGGCCGCTTGTCACGCACGACTCCACCACGCCCGTCAACCCTGTTCGCCTCACCTCCCGCGGTGCCTACACCCAGGGGCTGGTCACCAACCTCCTGAATCCCAAGGCCGCCGTCTTCCTCCTCAGCGTCCTCGCCGCCAGCCTCGAACACGATCACGCCCTCCACCGCAAACTCATCTTCGCCGCCATCATCGTGGGCCAGGCCCTTCTCTTCTGGAGCCTCTTCGTCTGGCTCCTCCAACGTCCCGCCGTCCGCCGCCTCTATCAAGACAGCCAACGCTGGCTCAACCTCCTCTTCGGCCTCGCTCTCGCCAGCCTCGCTGTCGCTGCCATCCTCAGCGCCGCCAACCCTGCCCCCGCAAAAATTCCCAACCCCTGACCGCTGCTTCGTCCAATCCGCGCCACCAACGATCAAACCACCGACCCACCCCCCCACCATGCGCCCTCATCCGCCACGTTACTGCCCCCCGGTCTCCCGCCGACACTTCCTCGGCACCACCGCCGCCAGCCTCCTCGCCGCCGCGCTGCCCGACTCCGGACACGCCGCGGCCGCCCCCCGCCCCCGCAAACGCCTTGCCGTCATCACCACCACCTGGCATCCACAATCCCACGCCTGGCACATGGCCGAACGCTTCCTGGTCGGCTACCCCATCAACGGCTCCTGGCATTACCCGCCCATCGATGTTGTCTCCGCCTACGTTGATCAGCAGGGTCCCAAGGACCTCGCCCGCCAGCGCGCCGTCGAATTCAAATTCTCCCTCTACCCCACCATCGCCCAAGCCCTCCGCTGCGGCGGCCAGTCCCTCGCCGTGGATGCCGTGCTCCTCATCGGTGAACACGGCGACTACCCCCTTAGCGACGTCGGCCAGACCCAATACCCTCGCTACGAATTCTTCAAACAAATCATCGACGTCTTTCGCGCAGACGGACGCTCGGCCCCCGTCTTCAACGACAAACACCTCTCGTGGAAATGGGAATGGGCCGCCGAAATGGTCGCCCTTTCCCGGCAGTTGAAATTCCCCCTCGCCGCCGGCTCGTCACTCCCCGTCACCTGGCGCATGCCCTCCGTCGAACTCCCCACCGGCGCCGAAGTCCAGGAACTCCTCTGCCTCGCCTTCGGCCGCGTGGACAGCTACGACTTCCACGCCCTCGAAGTCATCCAGTGCATGGCCGAACGCCGCCGCGGCGGCGAAACCGGCGTCGCCGCTGTCCAGGCACTTCGCGGCCCCGCCGTCTGGCAGGCCATGGACACCGCCAGCTTCGCCGCCGGCGGCTGGGATCCCGCCCTCTTCGCCGCCTGCCTCGCCCGCAGCCAGACGCTCGCCCAACCCTCGACCCACAGCCATCGACTTCCCACCACCGCGCAAATCCGCTCCATGGTCAAAGATCCCGTCGCCTATCGCATCGAGTACCTCGACGGCACCAAGGCCACCATGCTCCTCATGAACGGACTCGTCGGCGACTTCACCTTCGCCGCTCGCCTCAAAAACCAACCCGAACCGCTCTCGGCCCTCTTCTACCTCCCGCCGCTCCCGAACGTCACCTACTCCACCGGACTCATGGCCGCCGCCGAGGAAACCTTCCTCACCGGCCGCTCACCCAACCCGATCGACCGCACCCTGATCACCACCGGCCTCGTCGCCGCCGGCATGCACTCCCTCGCCGCCGGCCAGAAACGCCTCTCGACACCCCACCTCGCCATCAGCTATCCCGCACCCCGCGAATCCACCTTCCTGCGCCAATGACAACGCCACACCCCATTCTCAACCGCCGCACCTTCCTCATCACCTCGCTCGTCGCCGCCACCGAACTTCCCCATCGCATCCTCCACCCCGCCCACGCCGCAACCCCACCCCGTTCGATCACCCGCGATCCCCTGCCCATGTCCCCCTCAATCGACGAAGCCGACCGTCTCCTCGCCACCCAAGCCGCCGCTGGCACCCTCGCCGCCGCCACCTTCCTCGTCCGCCACGGCACGCGGGAATTCGCCCGCGCCTACGGTCAGGCCCGCCTTGCCACGCCCTTCCTCATCGCCTCACCCACCAAGCCGATGACCGCCGCCGCAGTCCTCCTCCTCCGCGACCGCCACCAACTTCAACTCCATGACCCCGTCGCCAAGTTTCTTCCCCAATTCGCTGGCGCCGACCGCGCGGCCGTCACCATCAAACAGCTCCTCACCCACACCTCCGGCCTGCCGGACATGCTCCCCGAAAACACCGACCTGCGAAAACGCCACGCTCCCCTCGCCGATTTCGTCGCCGGCACCTGCCGCACCCCGCTGCTCTTTCCGCCCGGAACCAAAGTCAGCTACCAGAGCATGGGCATCCTGCTTGCTGCCGCCATCGTCGAAAAAATCACCGGCCAATCCCTGCCCCAATTCCTCGCCGACCACCTTTTCCACCCGCTCCAGATGAACGCCACCTCCCTCGGGCTCGGCGGCCGTCCCATCGCCGACACCGCGCGCTGCCAGGTGTCCGGCACCTCCGACTGGGATTGGAACAGCCCCTACTGGCGCAACCTCGGCGCGCCCTGGGGCGGCGCCCATTCCACCGTCCACGACCTCGCCACCTTCATCGAACACTTCACCTCGTTCGCTCCCGGCCCGCTCGCCATCGAAACCCGCCGCGAAGCCCGCTCCATCCAAACCCCCTCCCTCAACCAATCCTGGGGCCTCGGCTGGTCCCTCCAGCCCGGGGCCTTCGGCAAAACTTGCTCCCCCTCCACCTTCGGTCACTTCGGCTCCACCGGCACCGTCGTCTGGCACGACCCCGCCGCCACCCTCACCTGCGTCCTCCTCACCACCAAGCCCGCCTCCGATTCCCGCACCGGCCTCCTCGGTCCCGTCTCCGACCTCGTCGCCCGCCACGCCCAACCGCCGGAAAAATAACCTCCGAATCACAGATCGCCCTCGGGGCCGCAATCAACTCCGCCCGTTTCCACCGCCCCTTTCCGTGCGCCCATTTCCCCTGCCCAACCCGCCTCCCCCAAAACCCATCCCGCGTTTCGCCTTCTTCCCGCGCCCACCGCCGATGCAACCTCCAGCGCCCCGTCCCCCGGTCACCCGCCGTGCGGCTGCGGTCAGCGGTAAACCGCCTCCGCACGAGCCGGAGCCTCATTTGATTTGTGCGGTTTCCTCCCTCGTAAGGGCGGGCCAGACCTTGAGCTTCTGTGTATGCGCCAGCACGCGTTGCTGACTGCGCGAATCGAACGACAGAAAAATTTTCGCCTGACACTCGATCGCAGCACCGACGTGCATCACGTCAATCGCCCGCAACCTCGGCCAGCGCGCCGCATAATGACGCATGAGTCCGGCGGCACGCCGCCCCACGGCCTCGGCATCCAGCTCCACCCGATAGAGCGTCTGTCCATCCGCCAGCGCGTCCTTGAGCGCCTCCCAGATCAGCTCCGCCTTCGCCGGATGATTGCTCCAGAGCGCCTTGGCCACCTCCGGCCAGTGCAGGAACGTGAAGGGCAGCCGCGGCTCCTGCCCCGCCACATAGCGACGGGCGTCCGCCGTGCCCGCGTCCACCGCCCAAACGGACGCAATGAAGCTGCTGTCGGCGTAAGTCATGGTCATTCTAATGCGCGTTCAAAACGAGACTAAGGCGCGCCGGAATTTTCGCCGCGGACAAGGCGCGAGGACGGAGCATATCCAAACGGGATCTGTGACTGACGAGCAACACCGCCAGCATCCAAAAGACCAGGCGAATGAGTCTGCTCTTGAACGCGCATTAGAATCAACGCTCGCCGCATTCCTCGCGCTGCCTTGCCACCATGCCAAACGGCACCGGCTTCAAGTCCAGTCCGGCCAGCCACTCGCAGTGTTGCTTCCAAGTCCGCCGCTGCGGTTCTGCGGACGCATCCTTCACAAGTTGTTGCAGATAACCGTAGGGCGTTTGTCCGCGCGCCTTCGCCGCACGCGCAAAGTTGTGCGCCGTCTTTTCATCAACCCGCGTCTGGAGAAGTGTCATACACCTACATGTAATCTCCACCCACGACCTGTCAACCACGCGGCCCCACCGCCAGCCAGCTCATCCTCCCGCCGGCAGGCTGAACCCCACCCCCTCCCGCCCCCTCTCCACGCACCCACTCAATTCGCCCCCGTCCGCCGCTCCGCAATCAACTCCACCCCGCACAACACCGGCCCCGCCTGACTCCCCGCCGCCCGCGTCAGTCCGATTCGCAAATCCTTCTGGATCACCACCCCGTTGAATTCCTTCACCAACCCCCGACCGCTGCCCCCCGCCTCCCGCGCTACATCCAGCTTCTCCACCACCGTCCGCCCCTGCAACGCCACCGCAAACACCCGTTCCCCCGCCCGCCGTTCCTCCGGCTCCGCAAAATATAACCGTACCGTGTACGGCATCGGCGGATGCGTCTTCTTCGAAACCGTCGGCTTCAACTTCGCCAGATCCGACTCCCCCACCGCCGTCGGCAACGGCGGAGCCGGCACCGCCCCCGCCGCCTTCGCCCGCTCGATCGCCTCATCCTCGTCATCCTCCTTCGAGCGCGGCGGCTTCGTCACATTCGGCCGCACCAACTCCGGCGTGATCGTGATCAACTCGCAATCCCGCACCCCCGACGCCACCACCCACGGCAACCCCCGCCCGCCCACCTGCGCCGCATTCCGCCGGAAGTAACCCATCCCCTTGCCCGCTACCGAAATCGGCAACCCCGGCGAATCCCCGCCCACCGACGGATACTCCAGCCACAACGTCCCGTCCGGCGCCCGCCGGTCCCCCGGTGCCCCAAAATTGATTCCCACCCGCTCGATCCGCTCCCCCGTCTCCCCATCCATCCCGAACTGGCTGTAAGTCCAAAACTCCAGCTCCGGCATGTGAACCAACGCCAGCGACGTCTGGTTCTGATAGCCGCACGTACACGTCCGCGTGTAATCCGGCGCGTTCAACACCCCGTTGGCCACCACCAGGTTCGCCGTGCAACCCGACTTGAATCCCCCAAGATTCCCCGTCCCTCCCTTCCCCTCCAGATCATAAAAACCCGCCGCCCCCGAGCGGAACGTCAGCAGATTCTCGCTCGCCACCATGCTGTTGCACCCGTACGTCCGCGAAATCCGCCACGGCTCCGCCCGCCCCGTCAGCGGATTCTTCACCAGATGCGGCGCGCCATCCAGCAGGTTGAACGCCCCGCTCGACGCCACATACGAATTGGCTCCCGTCAAAATCACCTCATTGTGCAAAATGCACGGCCCCGCGTATTTCCGCTTCAAATCCTGCCACCGCACCTCCCCGTCCGCGCCCCGGTACACCCGCATCCCCTCCCCCGCCTCGTCCTTCAAACGGTCCGATCCCTTTGCCCCCGCCAGCAGCAAAGCATCATGCGCTCGCGAATACGCCAGCCACGTCCCGAAAACCGTCTGCGTCGATTCCCACACGATCCGCCCCGTCTGCGCCTCCAGCGCCACCACCCGGTAATCCGTCGGCACCGCCCCGCCCCGCCGCTTCAATTTGTCCTCCGCGCTCGCCGGCAGCTTGTCCAGGCAATACACCCGCCCGTTGCCCGCCACGATGCCATTGTGAAGGAGACTGTACCGCGCCTCAAACCGCCACAGGCGCTGCCCCGTATGCCGGTCGAACGCCAGCAACCCCGCGCTCGCCGAATAATCCTCGATCGCCACCGAACTGCTCTTGTTCGTCGTCCCAAACCGCCGGCTGTGATGCGCAAACCCCTCGCCCCCCAGCAGCACATTCTCGTAAATCCCGATGAATCCCCACTCCGGCACCGCGCCATTCTCCACCTTCGGCAGCAACACGATCGAATTCGTCACCAAACCCGTCCGCGCGTCCAGCACCTGGCACGCATTGCTCACCGCCACATAAACCGCGTCCGCCGTGGCGACATAATTGGCCCCCCGCCCGTTCGCCCCCGGGATGTGCTTCTGATTATACGCCGTGCTCAGCGGCGTGTTCGTGTAAGACGCATCATAATAAATCCCGAAAGTGCCCAGGTTCTTGAATTCCGTCCGCCACAACTGCCGCCCCGTGTACACATCCCGCGCGCTCAGACTGTTCATCCCCTCGATGAACATCCGCCCGCCCACAACCTGCTCCGGCGGACCGTGCCCATGCCGTGGCAAAACCTCCAGATTCGAAGTCCCGCCAAACCACAACACCCCTAACGGCGCCTTCACCCGCGCATCATCCGATTTCAGCGTGTTCCCGATGTCCCCCGATTGATGCGTCCAGTCCGCCGAATTCGGCAACGCACCCGCCCGCACCACCAGCAAACGACCCGCCGCCGTCCGCACCTCCGCCCGCTCCAGCTTCGCCTCCGCAATTCCCCGCGCCAGTTGCTCCCCCTGCGCCTCCCCCGCCACCGGCAGCCACATCATTCCTCCGTAGGGCCGCAACGATTCGTACGCCGCCTGCAACATCCCCCGGTCCCGCATCCGCTCCGCCATCGCTTCACCCACTACCATCAGGTTCGCGAAATACTGCGGTGCCCGAAAACTCACCGGATCCCCCGCATGCACCGTCACCCGCGTCCCATACCATCCCGCCGCATCCCAACGCCTGCGCAACTCCTCCACCTTCGCCGCGTCCGCTTCCAACACCACCACCCGCAACTTCGAACTTAACAAAACCGCCTCCACCAACTGCCCGTCCCCCGCCCCGTACCAAAGCGCATACCCCTCCCCCGCATCCGCCGCCTCGATCATCGCCCGCGCCTCCGCCAACACCGCCGCAGGCGGACGCCCCGGCTTCGGCTTCGCCGCCAGCGTCACCGGCTTCACCTTCTCGCTCCCAAACGTCACAATCCGCCCGTCCAACGTCGTCGCAATCAACTTCCCCTCCGCCGCCAGCAACCGCTGCACCCCGCCCCCCACCGCCGCGTTCCACACCACCCGCGCCCGCCGCAAACCCGCCGGCAACTCGATCGCCGACACCCCGTTCGCCCCCGCCGCATACAGGCGCGTCCCCGCCTTGATCAAATCCGCCGACGCATCCGCCTTCACCTCCCACCGCAACTTCTTGTCCTGGTCCACCGACTGCACCCAGCCGCCCTGTTTGTTCGTCGCCGCGAAATACATCACCTTCCCGTCCAGCACCGGTTCGCTGTTCGTGAACTTCAACACCTTCCCCGTCTTCAACTCCAGCGGACGCGTCCCATGCACCCGCGTATGCACATACATCTCCGTGTCCGTTGCCGCCACAAACGACCCGCCCAACCCCTTGCCTGCCGTGCTCAACTGGAAATGCACAAACTCCCCCGTCTTCCGGTCATACACCGCCGGCACCGACCGCCCCCCCGGCACCACCAGCATGTCCACCGTCGCCACCAGCGCCCCCTGCGGCGCCACCCCGCCAAACGACGGCGCACTGTGCGGCTGCCGCAGGAACTGCGACCCCGCCCCGTCGTTCACCCACACCACCCGTCCGCTTGCCGCGTCCAGCGCATAAATGTAAATCCCCATGAACGGCCAGATGCTCGCCGCAAAATACACCTTCCCATCCCGCAACACCGGACCACCCCGCGCCGGCCACGCCGAAACCACCCGCTGATTCCCCAACACCTTCCGCGCCGACGGCCCCCCGCGAAACTTCCACACCAGCTTCCCATCCGTTGCCCCCACGCAATACAAATGCCCGTCATCACTCGTGAAATACACCCGCCCCTGCCAGACTGCCGGCGCCAGTCGCACCGGCCCATCCGTGTAAAAGGACCACAACTCCTCCCCCGTCCCCAAATCCAGCGCCACCACCTTGTCCGAGTCATTGAACCCCACAAACAACCGCCCCCCCGCCACCACCGGCTCGAACACCTTGTCATACGGCATCAAGTCATGGTTCAGCGGATCGTCCCACACCTGCACCCGCGGCGAATACTGCCGCGTCCACTGCCGGTGCAACTGCGGCGCCAGCACCTCCGGCGACGACGCCGTCCGCTGCGCGTCATAACGCCACATCGGCCAGTCCCCGCCCCGGCACACGCCGACGCACAGCACCACCGCCAGCCAGACCATCAGCCGCCGCAACTCCGCGCAAATGTTCATTAAATTACTGCCACGCCGCCCGCTTTCACCCCACCCACCGCCCGCCCAAAAGCGCGCCTTCGACGCTCCCGCCGACCCCGGCATTGAAAGCCACGCCGCCCGCCAAAGCCACCACCGTTTTTCTAGTCGCCGTCCCGCCCCTTCCGTGGAATCGTTCCCTCAGCACGCGTGAAAATCGTCGCCCTCCTCCTCCTCTCCCTCGCCATCGGCCTGGGCGTCGTCGCCGTCCGCCAGCGCAACCATCCCTCCGCCCCAACTCCTCCCGAAATCACCGTCCTCTGCGATTCCTCCCTCCAAGCCCCCCTCACCCTCCTCGCCGACGCCTACCGCCGCGAACTCCACGCCCCCGTCCAACTTCGCTTCTCCGCTCCCGCTCCCGCCGCCGAAAAATCATCTGCCCACGACCTCCTCATCACCACCGCCTCCCCGGAAACCATTGGCGGCCACCGCGAACTCCTCACCCTTGCCGCCAGCGGGCCACCCGCTCCCGCCGGCACCTCCAACCGCCTCCTCCAAGTCACGGCCGCCCTCCCCACCAACGCCCTCCAATCCGCCGCCGCCCTCCGCTTTGCCCGCTATTGCGCCGCCCCCGAGAAAGGCGGGCCCGTCTTCAAAAGCCACGGTTTCCCCCACACCGACGGCGATCGCTGGGCCGAGAAACCCGACCTCATCCTCTACAGCGGCGGCGTCAACCGCCCCGCCATCGAGAAACTCCTCAAACAATTCGCCGACCGCGAAGGCATCAACATCACCACCGTCTTCAACGGCTGCGGCGTCCTCTGCGCCACCATGAAGGCCATGAACAACTCCCCCAACAGCCGATTCCCCGACGCCTACTACGCCTGCGACCTCTGCTTCGTCCCCCCCGTCGCCGCCCAGTTCCCCGAAGCCATCCTCCTCACCGAGACCGACATCGGCATCGTCGTCAAAAAAGGCAACCCCCGCAACGTGCGCACCCTCGCCGACCTCGCCCAACCCAACCTCAAAATCGGCCTCTGCAACGCCGAGCAAAGCACCCTCGGCTACATGACCAAAGGCATGCTCCGCGCCACCGGCCTCCTCGAATCCGTCCGCAAAAACGTCGCCGCCGAAACCCCCACCGCCGACTTCCTCATCAACCAGATGCGTGTCGGCGCCCTCGATGCCGCCGTCGTTTACCGCGTCAACGCCATCCCCCAGACCGACCACCTCGACTACTTCCCCATCCAACACGCCGGTGCCAAGGCCATCCAGCCCTTCGCCGTCCGCGAACGCTCCCCCAACCGCCACCTCGCCCGCCGCCTGCTCGATTTCCTCAAGGCCAACCAGCGCGAATTCGAAACCGCCGGCTTCCTCTGGCGCGGCAACGAAAAGCCCATCCAAAGCAAAGACATCCAGATCCCCCCCTGGCTCAAACCCGACCCCGCCACCAACCGCTGACCCCGCCCCTCGCCCCCGTACCTCGACATTCCAATGTCGAGCCCCGCCCCCCCCGACATTCCGCTGCCGAGTCCCAAGTACCTCGACATTCCGATGTCGAGTCCCACCCCCCCGACATTCCGCTGTCGCCCCCCAAGTACCTCGACATTCCGATGTCGAGTCCCAACCCCCCCGACATTCCGCTGTCAAGCCCCAGAAGTCCCCCAACCTTCCGCTGTCGCCCCCTCCCACTCCCCCTCCTCCCGCCG
>CAZUUP010000077.1:10023-14606 GCA_964623105.1 uncultured Akkermansia sp. | reverse complement strand
ATAAACTGACCTCCCCGCAGCCCCTGCCATCGATTCCTCTGCCCACAAACACGCAATCGCCACTCCGGCCCGCCAGACCACGCGTCGAAATTGCAACGCGACACCACCCGCGCCCGCATCGCCGAAAGCGACCGCTCACCGCCCCATCCGAACCCCCGAGAACCGCACCCTCAAAGCTTCAGGTACTCCCACAACGCCTCCGGTTGCAGCCGGAGGTTGATGTAAAACGCCCCAAAATCCCCATACCGCGCGCTCACCTCGTCAAAGCGCATCTCGTAAACAATTTCCTTCAACGCATCCAACTGATGCGCCATCAACGTCACGCCCCATTCCCAGTCATCCAACCCCGTCGAACCCGTGATCAACTGGGTGACACGCCCCGCATACTTCCGCCCCACCCGCGCGTGCCCACCCATCAGCTTCTTCCGCGCCGCAAGGTCGAGCATGTACCAGTTGTCCGCTCCCGACCGCCGCTTGTTCATGGGATAAAAACTCATCACCTCCCAGTCCGGCATCTCGGGATAAAGCCGGTAATGGGCATACTCCTTGATCTTGGCCGTCTCCTCGGCCAGTTGCCGCGCAAACTCCGGACTGTCCGGTGCCGACTTCCCGGCCGCCAGCAGACGGTTCTTCACATCCTCCTCGGTCGGCTGATACTCCGTAAGCTCCGTGACGCTTAAATACGTGTACACCGGCACCAAGGTCCCCGCCGGAAAACTCGTCTCCAACTCCCGCTGCATGCGACCCAATTGCACCAGGTCCGCGGCAAACAGGATGAACGCAAAATCCGCTTTGCCCCCAATGTTCGCATAGGTGAGCAGCCGCGGATGGGACGGATTGGCATTCGCCGCAACCAAGTCTGCCAGCCGCTGCCGGACCGCCCCCGATTCCGCAGGGGACAATTGCGACCACCGCAACCGGTCCACCCGGAAAAACAGGTGCATGACGTGGATGCCTTGGTCGAGTTTGACAGTGGGAACGGTCATATTTTGCGTATTTGGTTTGGTAAAAAACTGCCGCGCGCCATTCGCATCCGAATGCGCGCCGTCAGTTCAGGTTAATCGACACGAAGTACTTGTTCGAGCAAGACCGGCAACTGCGCCAGCAGCGCCTCCTCACTCGTCACCAAGTTCGCCCCGGCGGCAACTGCGGACTGCTTGAGCGGCTCATTCTTGCGACCAGCAAAGGCAAGGACCGGGATATGGCCCACCGTCGGCCGACCGCGCAACTCGCGGATCAACCCGCAGGTATCGACACTTGTGGACTCCAGATCCAGAACGATCACCAGCGGCAGTTGCGATTCCGCAATGTCCGCCAACCGCCGCGGCTCCAGCACCGTTTCGACACTGTAGCCCAAGTCCCGCATCCGGTTGCCAAGCTGGCTGCCGGGCAGCAACTTCTCGTACACGAGGAGAGCCACAGGTTGCTTCATGTCCGGAAACAAGTTGGGACACGAGGGGGCAAATTGCAAAAAATTTGTGCTCGCGAACAGCCGCGGCCCCTGCCGCGACGCGGGCCCGCAGTAAAAGTCAGGGGATTATGCACCCGCGCAACTGTCGCACCGCTGACGCCTACTTCTTCACGTTGTAGCAAAGCAGCACATCCTGATCCCGCAGGTAAAGCCGGCCATTCGCAATCACCGGATGCGCCCAGCTGTTCTGCTTGCTGCGGTCCGGCTGATTGAACCGCCCCTTTTCCTTGTACCCGTCCGGCGTCGCCACCACGAGCGCCACCGCGCCCTGCCCACCCTCGCTCCGGAAATAAAAATGCCCGTCAGCATAGGCGATCGCGCCCTTCCCCACCGATCGGTCGCTCCACTTCACCTCGCCCGTTTTGAAGTCCTGGCAAATCCACCCCTTGCTGTCCGAATGGCCGTACACGTAATCCCCCAGCAAAATCACGCCGCCATGGTGATTGGCCATGTTCTTGTTCGCGTATATTTCCTCCGTCTTAAACCCGCTGCCCTCCTTGCTGATCTTGAACGCATTGCAACCCACGCCATAGCCGGACGTCACGAAGACCTGGTTGTTCGCATACACCGGCGTCGTGATCACCGCCGTCGCCCCCTTGCGCTCCGCCCGCCATAACAGCTTCCCGGTGTTCGCCTCCAGACCCGCCACACTCGCCGCCGTCAGTTGCAGGTACTGATGCACCCCGCCAATGTCCGCCGCGATCAACGACGAATACTGCGCGCCATCCGTGAACTCCGCGCTCTGCCACAGCGTCGCCCCGGTCTTCTTGTCCAAAGCCACCACCGCCCCCTTCTTGCCACCCGGAGTCACCATCACCCTGTTGCCCTCCACCAACGGCGATTCGGTGTAATTCCACCCCGAGTACGATCCCCCGAAATCCTTCTGCAGACTCTTCCGCCAGACCTCCGATCCAGTCTCCGCATCCACGCACACCAGGTCCCCGAACTGCCCCAGCGCATAAACCATCCCCCCATCCACCGTCGGCGTGCACCGCGTGCCCGCATAATTGCCCCCCGGCTTGCCCACCACCGACGACACCCAAACCGCCTTCCCGCTCTTCTCGTCAAATGCCCGCACATAGCCGCCGTCCGGACCATCTCCCATCGTGAACACCCGCCCGCCCGACACCGAAACACTCGAGTAACCCACCCCGCAATTCGTCGCCTTCCACGCCAGCGCCGGCCCACCCGCCGGCCATTCCGTCAGCAATCCCTTCTCCGTGCTGAGCCCGTCCCGCTGCGGCCCCCGCCACGTCGGCCAGTCCGCTGCCGTTGACAACTGAGTCGCAATCAAGCACGCCGTGAAGCCCCCAAGAAGACACTTTCGCATAAGTAGATTTCGTTGCATTTGAATTACACGCCAATTCTATAACAGTCTTTCGCCACCTGGTCACGGAGATAAACTCCTCACTGCGGTCCCCTCCCAGGGCTACTCCCAGAATTCCCCTGCCACCCCGCTCCAACGCCTTCGTCCCGAAAACTGGACTCTTGCGGCTCCATTCGACTTGCCTATCTTCACCCCATGTCACCACACCTCGGCGCGTCTTTCCTCCTTCACTGCGGGCGGGCGCCTGTCTCGTCACGCCCGGAGAATTGCCTGCCCTGCCCCCGGCATCGCCCGCATCCGCTACCATGAAACCCTTCTCCGACCGCAGCTCGGCAAGCGCTCTTTCCCGCCGCGACTTCCTCCTTCGCAGCGGCATGGGCATGGGTGCCCTCTCTCTCGCCAGTTTCCTCGGCGAAACCACCGCGTTCCTCCCCGACGCAGACGCCGCGACCCCCTCCGCCTTCGCGCCCGACGCCAATCCCCTCACGCCACGCCCGCCGCACTTCGCTGCGAAAGCCAAACGCGTCATCCACTTTTTCCTCAACGGCGGCCCGTCGCATGTGGACACCTTTGACCCCAAGCCCGCCCTCGCCCGTTTTGCCGGCAAGCCCCTGCCCACCCCCAACCTCCGCACCGAACGCAAGACCGGCGCGGCCTTTCCCACGCCCTTCAAATTCGCGCCTCACGGCCAGAGCGGCCTCGAGATCAGCGACATTTTCCCCAACGTCGCCCGCTGCGCCGACGACCTCGCCATCATCCGCTCCATGCAGGCCAACGTCCCCAATCACGAGCCGTCCCTCATGCTCATGAACTGCGGTGACGCCGTCCAAAGCCGCCCCAGCCTGGGCTCCTGGGTCACCTACGGACTCGGCGCGGAAAATCAAAACCTCCCCAGCTTCATCGCCATGTGCCCCGGCGGTTATCCGATCAAGGACAGCGAAAACTGGCAGGCCGGCTTCCTCCCCGGCATCTACCAGGGCACGTTCATCGACCCGCAGCAGACCAGCGTCGAGAAACTCATCGAGAACATCCGCAGCCACCACGCCACTCCCGCCGAACAGCGCGAACAACTCGACCTCCTCCTCGAACTCAACCGCGAACACCAGCGCCAGCGCACCCGCGACCCGCGTCTCGAAGCCCGCATCCAGAGCTTCGAACTCGCCTTCCGCATGCAAATGGAAGCCGCCGACGCCTTCGACACCAGCCGCGAACCCGAGCACATCCGCAACGCCTACGGCACCGGCGTCCACGCCCGCCAGACCCTCATCGCCCGCCGCCTCCTCGAACGCGGCGTCCGCTTCGTCCAGCTCTGGCACGGCGCCGGCCAACCGTGGGACAACCACGACGACATCGCCAAACACGCCACCCTCGCCCGCCAGATCGATCAACCCGTCGCCGCCCTCATCAATGACCTCCGCCAACGCGGGATGCTCGACGACACCCTCATCCTCTTCGGCGGCGAATTCGGCCGCACGCCCACCATCGAGTTGCAAAAATCCGGCACGCCGACCAAAGGCCGCGACCACAACCCCTACGGCTTCAGCGTCTGGCTCGCCGGCGGCGGGGCCAAAGGCGGCACCGCCTACGGAGCCACCGACGAATTCGGCTTCCGCGCCGCCGTGAACCCCGTCCACGTCCACGACCTCCACGCCACCATCCTGCACCTCCTCGGCTTCGACCACGAACGCTTCACCTACCGCTACGCCGGCCGCGACTTCCGCCTCACCGACGTCAGCGGCCGCGTCGTCCGCGACCTCCTCGCCTGAAACCCACCCGCGTCTCTCC
>CAZUUP010000077.1:0-9923 GCA_964623105.1 uncultured Akkermansia sp. | reverse complement strand
TGCTCACCATGAACACCAATCGTCGTTCCTTCCTCAAGCACTCCACCCTTGCCCTCGGCGCCACCGCGCTTCTCGCCGGCACTCGATCCGGCGCCGCCCCCGCCGGCAAACCCGAGACCAAATTGTTCTCCAAAGCCGCAAAAATGCACCTCGGCACCGTCACCTACAACCTCGCCAAGGACTGGGACGTCGCAACCATCATCAAGAACTGCACGGCGGCCAAATTCGAAGGCGTCGAACTCCGCACCACCCACAAACACGGCGTCGAAGTCACCCTCTCCAAACCGGCCCGCGCCGAGATCAAAAAACGCTTCGCCGATTCCCCCGTCAAACTCTGGAGCCTCGGCAGCGCCTTCGATTACCACACCACCGACCAGACCCGGCTCCGCAAAGACATCGAAGCCACCAAGGAATACATGCTCCTCGCCGAGGATGTCGGCGCCACCGGCGTCAAGGTCCGCCCCAACGGTCTCCCCAAGGAAGTCCCCGTCGAGAAGACTCTCGAACAAATCGGCCGCAGCCTCCGCGAACTTGGCGAATTCGGCGCCAGCCACGGCCAGGAAATCCGCCTCGAAATCCACGGCCGCGGCACCGACCATGTCCCCCACATCAAGACCATCATGGATGTCGCCAACCATCCCAAGGTCGGCGTCTGCTGGAACTCCAACCCCGCCGATCTCGACGCCCCCGGCTTCGACGCCAACTTCGACCTCGTGAAAAACAAGATTTTCACCGTCCACCTCCGCGACCTATACCTCGAGGATTACCCCTTCCGCCGCCTTTTCGCCCGGCTCAACGAAACCGGCTTCACCGGCTTCTGCTTCGCTGAAATCCCCGAAAGCACCGACCCCGTCCGCGTCATGCACTACTACCGCAGCCTCTGGCTCGCCTATCAGGGCTTGCTCTGACTTCTCTCCACCGCAACCGGAGAACAGCCAGCCCGGGCGGATTGCTTCCGTGATGCAGGTAGAGCGCGGTGTCCTCACCGCGCCACACCGCGAAACTTCAACAGGCGTCCAGCCAACCGCCCCGCCCATTCGCACCGGACAAAAAAAGGCACGCGGTCAAACCGCGTGCCTTTCGCATTCCCAATTCGAGCCGTCTGCGCCCCTCAGTAACCCTTTGCGACCTCGGCCCAGTTCACGACATTCCACCAAGCCTTCAGATAATCCGGCCGACGGTTCTGATACTTCAGATAATACGCGTGCTCCCAGACATCGCAGCCGAGCAGCGGCGTTCCCTCGCAACCCGCAATCGCCTTGCCCATCAACGGATTGTCCTGGTTGGGTGTCGAGACGATCTCGAGTTTGCCTTCCTTGTTCTTGACGAGCCATGCCCAACCGCTGCCGAAACGCCCGACCCCGGCCGCCTCAAACTTCTCCTTGAACGCATCAAAGCTCCCAAACGCCGCCGCAATGTCCGCGCCCAGCTTGCCCGTCGGCGCCCCGCCCGCCTTCGGCCCCATGATGCGCCAGAAAAACGTGTGGTTCCAGTGCCCGCCGCCGTTGTTCCGCACCGGCCCCCGGATGTTCTCCGGCACCGACGCCAGATCGCCAATCAATGCCTCGATGGACTTGCCTTCCAGCGCGGCGTTCCCCGCGATGGCCTTGTTCAAGTTCGTGACATAAGCGTTGTGATGCTTGCCGTGATGAATCTCCATCGTCTGCTTGTCGATGAACGGTTCCAGCGCGTCATGCGCGTACGGAAGTGGTGCGAGTTCGTGTGCCATAAGTTTTGTCTGATTTCTGTGCCAACCGACCGGATACCAACTTGCGGATCCTCGGTCCAACTTCCGCAAGCTAGCAAACCTCCGCCTCAATACAAGCGTCGCGAAACAATTCCTCCACCTCCCCGCGGTTTGTCCGACCGGAACGTGGCGTTGCGTTCCGGCGGACAGCCGTTAGTACAGGGGGGAAATGTGGAAGGCAGCTTCCGCGCAAAACTTGTGAAGCCATTTCAGATTCGCCGCCAGCGACGGTTGCCCGCGCCCGTTCTCGGGATGCTGCGACGCGGCGTGCTGACGTTGGTACTGGCGTCGTGGGCGGGACTCGGAGAAGCCCGCCTCGCAGGAGCCGATGCGTCCGAGGTGAAGGCCTTGATCGAGCGCGCCGAGAAGGGCGACGCAGGGGCGCAATTTGAATTGGGGATGGCCTTCGAGAAAGGCCGGGGATTACCGCGTGATTTTGATCTGGCAGGCCGCTGGTTCATCAAGGCCGCGGATCAAGGACATGCGGATGCGCAGTTGAAGGTCGGCTACATGCTGGCGCGCGGCATTGGTTTCGCGCAAAACGTGGACAAGGCAATCGAATGGCTGCGGCGGGCGGCTTCGCAGGGTGATCCCGACACGCAGAACACGGTGGGGGTTATTTTCGCCAAGGCGGACGGGGTGCCGCAGGATTATGTCGAGGCGGCCAAGTGGTTCCGGGTGGCGGCCGATCGCGGGTATTCGGAGGCGCAAAAGAATCTTGGGGCAATGTACGAAAACGGCCACGGGGTGCCGAAGGATTTGCGGGAGGCGGCGGCATGGTACCGGCGGTCGGCGGACTTGGGGAACCCCAAGGGACAGGCAGCGGTGGGGGTGTGTTACGCGGAGGGCTTGGGGGTGACCAAGGATTTGCCCGAGGCGGCGAAATGGTTTTACAAGGCGGCGGAGCAGGACAATCCAAAGGCCCAAACTTACCTGGCAATCTGTTACCTGGACGGGCTGGGCTTGCCGAAAGATTGCGAGCAGGCGGTGAAATGGTTTCGCAAGGCGGCCGACCAGAACGGGTTGATCGCGATGCACCAGCTTGGCTTGATGGCGCGGGACGGCCGCTGCCTGCCGGGCGACGGGGCGGAGGCGGCGGGATGGTTTCGCAAGGCGGCCGATCAGGGTTACGCGGATTCGCAATTCGAACTGGGCATGGCCTACGCGAAGGGTCTCGGCGTGCCGCGCAACAGGATCAACGCCTATCGCTGGCTCGCACTGGCGACGAAGCAGGGACACGAGAAAGCGGCGGCCGAGTTGAAAACGCTGACCCCCACACTGTCGCCAATCGAGTTGACCGAGGCGCGGCGGAAATCATAACACCCGCCGGCGGATGCGTCCGGCACACGCGGAAAGAACCAGCGGTATGATCAGGATTGGCAAACGACAGAATGACGGACGCGGCCAGCTGCCCGCCTTCACGTTGATAGAGCTGCTGGTGGTGATCGCCATCATCGGCATCCTGGCGAGCATGCTGCTGCCCGCGCTGGGCAGCGCGCGGAAAAAGGCCGATTTCGTCCAGTGCAAGAACGGCCTTAAGCAGACCGGGGTCGCGATGCAACTGATGGTGGACGAGAACGACGATTTCTTCCCGGGACCGATCGACATCGGCGTGCCGCAGAGCTACTCCCAGAATGACCCGACCCGGCTGGGGCATTGGATGGCAGGCTACCTCGGTTATCCGCTCCCGAGCACGCTGGCGCCGACGCAGACCAACATCATGCGGGTGCTGGTGTGTGCGTCTTATTTCCGCAACGCCCTTAACAGCAGTCCGGTGGCGTTGAGCAATGTCCAGGCCCGGGCGTATTGCCTGAATTGGGGGACGGGCAGCACCGCGGACGCGATTGTCCCCACCAAGCCGTTTGGCTACAACAACCCGACGCTCACGCCGCCAATGAAACATTCGCAACTGAGCCAGTACGGGCCGCCGGCAAACATCTGGGCGATGACGGACGTGGACCAGCAGCTCTGTCAGGCGCCGAACTGGGCCTGGTATCCGTTCCTGAGCAAACGTCCGTCGCATGAAGTGCAGTACAACCGGTTGTATTTCGACTGGCATGTGGAGGCGGTCAAAAGCCCGCAATCGGTGGTGACAACATTGGGGTATTCGCCGTAGCGGTCCCGGTGCGGCCGGAACGGCACGGAATGCGATGAAAAAATTACCCACATCTGCCGGGTGGCGAGTCCTCTTGGCGTGGCTGCTCGGATGGTTCGGAT
This sequence comes from uncultured Akkermansia sp., assembly GCA_964623105.1. Taxonomy (GTDB): domain Bacteria; phylum Verrucomicrobiota; class Verrucomicrobiia; order Limisphaerales; family BJHT01; genus BJHT01. The sequence continues at coordinate 5,959 of CAZUUP010000077.1, read as the reverse complement.
CAATCCCCGCCGGCGCGCAGGAGATTCCGGCAACCCCGCCCCCGAAACCCGTGCCGCGGATTCAGGCTGTTCCACAGCCGTATCAGCAGGTTTCCTTTCAGCGCGGCGGGGTGGAAATTGCGCGCTACCATCACGGACCCGGGTTGAACCGTCCGTTCGTGTTCCCGGTGATCGGACCGGCGGGAATTTCGCTGACCCGCATGGGGCATCCCCGCGATCCAGAGGGGCACAGCCATCACAATTCGGCTTGGCTGGCCCACAACGACGTCAACGGCGTGACGTTCTGGGGCGACCGGGGAACCAACGCGGGGCGCATCGTTCACCAACGGATCGAGTTGCTCGAGGACAGCGACGACCAGGCCTTCATTCAGACGATCAACGCGTGGACCGATCCCCGCGGGAAGGTCCTGCTTCAGGAGCGTCGGCGTACCACCGTGAAACTGCTCCCTGACCAGGAATTCTGGCTGATCGTGGACGCACAACTCGAGGCGAAACAGCCCGAGGTGGTGTTCGGCAAAACCCCGTTCGGACTCGCGGCGGTTCGCATGGCCAAGACCATCGGGGTCCACGACGGCGGCGGGTTGATTCGCAATTCGGAGGGCGGCGTGAACGAGAAGGGCGTTTTTTGGAAACCGGCCCGGTGGGTGGATTACTCGGGTTTGATCGCGCCCAACGTGATTGAGGGGGCAACTTTGATGGATCATCCAAGGAACCCCGGACACCCGGCGACGTTTCATGTGCGGGACGACGGTTGGATGGGGGCGTCGCTCACCTTTCATGGGCCGCTGAAGCTCCGCGCCAGCGAGACAGTGCGGGTGCGGTACGGAATCTACGTTCACGCCGGACGACCCACCGCAGCCCATTTGGAGGCGCAGTGGGAGAAATTCGCGGGAGACTCGCTGCCAACCCTCGAAGCAGCGATTAAGAAACGGTGATACCATAGTCGATCCGCTGCCGGACCGGTGCGGTTCGAGAATCGCGGCCGACAACCCCTCGGTCACCGGACGGCCCGCCTCGACACACCGGTCGGCCGTTCGCACGGGTCCCGCGGACGCTGCCCGAACACCTGCCGTCCCGGATGTTGGCCCATCCACTCAGTTCCCAACCTCGCCGCAAGCTCGGCGGCGTCCGGCATCGGCCTGCCAAACCGCCCCTTTTTCCGGGCACCCCGTCCGCTGGCGAAAAGTTGCAACAGTGAGCAAATCGCCACATCACGAGCCTAATCAAAATTAGGCATCCAATTCATACCCCTCTCCAAACCCCAATAAATACAGCGCTGGTCGCCGTTGTTAACTGCTCGAAAACCGGATGGCATCCCGGTTGCTAGTGAACCGTGCGCATCAACCACGCCAGCAGCAATTCGGTCGCGGCGAGCGCCACAGATTGCCTCCCGCGCGACTGGCGCGTGGGGCAACCAGCACGGTGATTCGGGCAGTCGCAAAACAACCTACAACCCATCCATGAAAAAAATCGAAGCCATCATCAAACCATTCAAACTCGAGGAAGTGAAAGACGCCCTCGCCGAAGTCGGCATCGAGGGCATGACCGTCAGCGAAGTCAAGGGCTTCGGCCGCCAGAAGGGCCACACCGAAATCTACCGCGGCAGCGAATACACCGTGGACTTTCTCCCCAAGATCAAGCTCGAACTCGTCGTCACCGACAAACAGGTCGCTCCCGCCGTGGCCGGCATCATCAAAGCCGCCAAGACCGGCAAGATCGGTGACGGCAAGATATTCGTCTCCAACGTCGAGGACGCCATCCGCATCCGCACCGAAGAAAAAGGCGAACAAGCCGTTTAACCCACCCAACCAACCACCCTGACCCAGACCCCACCCACACCCACCAGCCAAACCCGTTCATGAAAAAACTCCTCTCCCTCCTCACCCTTGCCGCCGGATTGCTCCTCGGCACCGATTCCACCATTGCCGCCGACCCGCCACCGGCACCCACCGCGGCCGCTCCCGCCAAGGCTGATCCTCCCAAGCCCAAGGATCCCAGTCTCGAGGAACGCATCGCCGACCTCGAAGCCTACATCAACAACGTTGCCCGCCCGTCCGCGAGCAACACCAATGTTGCGACCAAGATCGCCGGCGCCGGCCCCGGTCACAACGCCTGGCAGATGACCTCCACCGCCCTCGTCCTGTTCATGACCCTTCCCGGTCTTGCGCTGTTCTACGGCGGCCTGGTTCGCAAGAAAAACGTCCTTTCCGTCATGGCCCAGTGCTTGGGCATCGCCGGTCTCGTCACTATCCTCTGGTGGATTTGCGGCTACAGCCTCTCCTTCGCCGCCGGTTCTCCCTTCCTGGGCAACCTCGACATGGCCATGTTCAAAGGCGTGGACGGCAACGGTGTCGGCCAGGGCAGCAACTGGATCTCGAATAACGTCTGGGCCATTTTCCAACTCACCTTCGCCATCATCACCCCGGCCCTCATGATCGGCGCCATCGCCGAGCGCATGAAGTTCTCCGCCGTTCTCCTTTTTGTCACCATCTGGATGTTCGCGGTTTACTTCCCCTTCGCCCACATGGTCTGGGCCGCGGACGGCCTCATGTGCGGCCCGCTCAACCCCAAGGCGGCCATCAAGGCCCTCGACTTCGCCGGCGGCACCGTCGTTCACATGACCTCCGGGTGGAGCGCCCTCATCCTCTGCCTCATCCTCGGACCCCGGCGCGGCTTCGGCAAGCAACCCATGCAACCCCACAGCATGACCATGTGTATGATCGGCACCGGCATGCTCTGGGTCGGCTGGTACGGCTTCAACGCCGGGAGCGCCCTTGCCGCTGATGGCATCGCCGCCCAGGCCTTCACCACCACCACCCTCGCCGCCGCTACCGCCGGCTTCGTCTGGGCCATGGCCGAATACATTCTCCGCGGCAAGCCCAGCGTTCTCGGCTTCTGCTCCGGCATCGTCGCCGGTCTGGTCGTCGTCACCCCCGCCTGCGGATTCATCTCCACCTCCGGCGCCATGGTCATCGGCGTCGCGGCCGGCATCATCCCGTTCCTCGCCTGCACCTACCTGAAGGCCAAACTCGGCTACGATGACGCCCTCGACACCTTCGGCGTCCACGGCGTCGGCGGCACTCTCGGCGCCCTGCTCACCGGTGTCCTCGCCACCAAGGAAGCCAACCCCGTCGTCGAAGGTCTGGCCAATGGTCTCCTCGGCAACCAACTCAAGGCCATCGGTATCACGCTCGTGTGGTCCGTTGTCGCCACGGTAATCATCGCCTACATCGTCAAGGCCGTCGTCGGCCTCCGTCCCACCGAAGAAGTCGAGACCGTCGGCCTCGATCTCTCCGAACACGGCGAAGAAGGCTACCACGGCTGAGCCCGCTTCCCCGCAAGACCGCCGCGCCAACGACCTTGGCGCGGCGGTTCTTTTTTTCCGACCTGAAGTCTCCGCCAACCGCTGGCTCGCGATCATCCGCCACCCGAGGAATTCCCAGCCGCCAGTTCGATTCACCCCCCCGCCCGTCTCAACCCGGGCACCGCACTGAACCACGGTAAACGCCGGCAGCGCTCAGTCCTTCGCCGCCGGGCTTACAACGGCTTCCGCTGTCGCCCGCTGAGCGCCATCCGTCACTTTGCGTCGCTTTCGCGATTGTCGAGGAACTCCCAACCCCGCTCCAAGTTTCAGCCCACTTCCACCACCAACGCCGTCGTGTTATCCCGCCCGCTGTTCACCAGCGATGCCTCCACCAGTTTCTGCGCCGGATTCGCCTTGCCCGTCAGCGCCCCCGGTGCCCGCAGCAAATCCAGCAACCCGCTGTCATACAAACCATCCGTCAAGCCATCCGAACACAACAGGAATATGTCCCCCGCCTCGCACCCCACCGCCCCCACCTGCGGATCCACGAATTGATTTCCCCCGCCCAGCGCCTTCTGCAGCACGCTTCGTCGCGGATGCGTCCGCGCCTCCCGCTCGTTGATCTTCCCGTTCCGATACAACCACCCTACATGCGTGTCGTCCTGCGTCAGTTGCTTGATACCCCCGTCCCGCTTGGACAGATAATAAATCCGCGTGTCCCCAATGTGCCCGAAATACATCCAGCCCGGCGTGAACCAGCACAAACTTAACGTCGCCTCCATCCCGGAACACTCATCGTAACTGTTGCCCAAATAAACCAGCGCCCGGTGGATCTGCGCGTACAACTCCGTCAACACATCGACAAAACCCGCCTCCATTCCCGTCGCTTGCTGATGAAACGACCGCGGCAGCAGCTTCGTGATCTTCTCCACCGCAATCCGGCTGGCGTATTCCCCCGCCTTTGCTCCCCCCATCCCATCACTCACCGCAAACGCAAGATCCAGATTCTCGATCGACGACTCCCCGAGTCGCCCGAGATGCCGCACCTCCCGGGCGTCAAACTGCAACCCCAGAAACGCATCCTCATTGTTCGCCCGCACCTTGCCCCGGTCCGTCCAACCAAACCACCGCAACCGCCGGGGTGCCGTCACCGTGGATTCCACCGCCTCTTGCTGCCGCTTCTTTGCCATGGTGTCAGGATGCGCCCCCCCTGCCATCCGGCAGGATTGTCGCCAACTCGAAATCAATGATGCAAAACCGTCCGTCCTTGTGCCGATAAGTCACATTGCGCATGTCCGGGTCGTCATGCCGCACCCCATACGCCTCCAGTTCCGCGAACAACTCGCGCAACCGTGCCTCGTCCAGATGCTCCACCCGGCTCCCGCAATTCGTCGTCACAATCCGCAACTTATCCGCGTCCGCCTCCAGCAGCTTGGGCACAAAACCGCATCCCCGCGACTCCAGATGACGTAACACTCTGACCTCCTGCGCAAAGCGTTGCGGCGCATCCGGTCCATGGTAAACCTTCGCCACCCGACCGTCGAAACTCAGGTGTACTGTCGCCCGCAAGGTGTCTTTGACCTGCAGCATAAGCATGCTTCTCCGTCCACGGCCCGATATTCTTTACTTCCCAGCCCCAAACTCTCCCCCTGACCATCACTTTTCCGTCCCCGATGTCAAACCCCCTCGCAATCACGCCCACCCGCACCCCGCGCTTCCCATCCCCCAAAGGCACCTTCGAAAACCCCGAACTGACCGGACCAGCATCGGCCTCGGGACAGCGCCTGCCCGGGCCAGATCTCATCGCCAGCTCTTTCCCCGCGCTTCGACTCCGCAAGTTCCTCGCACACCGCAAGCGCCAGCCCTTGCCCCCCGACTCGCCAACTCCTCTGAAAAGCATTCCCTCCCCATTTCCCCACCGCAAATACTTCGACACACAGTTTCACGTCCCCGATCACCTCCGTTCCGCCCCCCCCGGCCAAACCGCGCATCTTCGGGCACACCTCGGGTATCCGCATCGCACGCGCTTCGCCTTCCCCTGCCGCGTGGTGTTTACCGTTCACCCGCTGCGATCGTGGCTATCCCACTCCTTCTCGATTGAAACTCTGCCGGCCCATGTCAATCGGGGCGCTGCCAGCATTTCGGCATGCCCGACAACTTTGAGCGGCCTGATGCATACACCCTGCCCAAAAAAAGCCGCCCTGCGCAAAACACGCCACCTTCCACCGATTCCCCCCTCGCTCCGCACCCACCGTCCGGTGTCACCACAAACCCCCGCGCCCCAAGCCCTCCCGTCCGCCCCACCCTTTCCCGAATGAAAATCTCTTCCAAAATGGCATCTGTCGTGCTCATGTTTATCCGTCAGTGACCTACAAACTAAAATCACTGTAAATCCAAACAAACCACGTCCCAAATCATGGCCAAATACAAACTCGAATACCTCTGGCTCGACGGTTATGAACCCGTCCCCAACCTCCGCGGCAAGACCCAAATCAAGGAGTTTGCCAGCTTCCCCAAACTCGAACAGCTCCCCATGTGGGGCTTCGACGGCAGCTCCACCCGCCAGGCCGAGGGCCGCAGCTCCGACTGCATGCTCAAGCCCGTCGCCGTCTATCCCGATACGACCAAGAAAAACGGCGTGCTCGTGATGTGCGA
>CAZUUP010000076.1:8882-14864 GCA_964623105.1 uncultured Akkermansia sp. | reverse complement strand
AGGCCAACCACATCGGGGTGACGATCCAGGCGGACATCATCAAACAAAAACTGCCGGAAAATAACGGCGGGTTTAAAGCGTTGAACACCGGGAGTTCGAGCTATGGCAAGCTCGATGAGCGGATTTACACGGAGTTGACCAGCGAGCACCCGATAGACCTTTGTCGCTATCAGGTGGCCAACTGCTACATGGGCCGCGCCGGGTTGATCAACAGTGGCGGCGAGTCCAAGGGCGCCGGCGACCTTGCCAATGCAGTTGCCACCGCGGTGATCAACAAACGGGCGGGCGGCATGGGGCTGATTTCGGGGCGCAAAGCGTTTCAACGTCCGCTCAAGGAAGGCGTCGCCCTCCTCAATGCAATTCAAGATGTGTACCTGAGCAAAGAAGTGACGGTGGCTTGAGTGGGGAATGTCCGGGCTGTCAAGCCTGGGCGGGTCGGGAGAATTGCGATAGAGCAGAGCCGGTGGGCCCGGGAGCGCCTGCCGGCTTTTCGCCTTCCGGAGGCCCGGTGCGGGGGACGGGACGGGCGCGCAGGCCCCTTGGCGGTCTTGCTTGCACGGCCCGTTTGACAAACGGAAGTCGCGAGGCATAGTCCTCCCCACTATGAAATTACTCGCAACACTCTGTGCTCTCACCATGGTTCAACTGCTCGCGCAGGCGGCTTCGGTTTACGAAGCGCCACTCAAGGACATCAACGGCAAGGAAACCTCGCTCAAGGAATATCAGGGCAAGGTCTTGTTGGTCGTCAATGTCGCCTCGAAATGCGGCCTGACCCCCCAGTACAAGTCCCTCGAAGCCACCCATCAAAAGTTCAAAGACAAGGGTTTCAGCGTGCTCGGTTTTCCGTGCAATCAGTTCGGCGGCCAGGAACCGGGCACCAACGAGGAGATCAAGAAGTTCTGCTCGTCCAAGTACAATGTCTCCTTCCCGCTGTTTGACAAACTGGACGTCAATGGGCCCAAACGGCACGCCCTTTACGAGACGCTCGCCGGAAAGAGTTCCCCGTTTCCGGGCGACATCAAGTGGAACTTCGGCAAGTTCCTGATTGGCAAGGATGGCAAGATCATCAAGCGCTTTGAGCCCCGCACGGCCCCGGATGCCCCGGAAGTGGTGAAAGCCATCGAAGAGGCGTTGGCGGCGAAGTAAGGGCGGTTGGGCGGCCGGAAAGGTCGCGGTCAGGACGGGCGGCTGCGGTGACGCAGCCGCCCGTTATTTTTTTGTCACAAAGGGCTTGCTGTTCATTGGAATATCGGTAATTTCTGTTTAAACAGAAATATAGGAAATTATGAAAGCGCTGACATCGGTCCAACAAAAGTTTGTCCTGCACTGGGGCGAGATGGGCACGCGCTGGGGAATCAACCGGACGGTGGCGCAGATTCACGCGCTGCTCTATCTGGCCCCGGCTCCGTTGCATGCGGAGGAAATCGCCGAGACTCTGGCGGTGGCCCGCTCGAATGTGAGCACGAGCCTGAAGGAGTTGCAGGGGTGGGGGATTATTCGCCTGGTACATGTGATGGGCGACAAGCGCGATCATTTCGAGAGCATGAAGGATGTATGGGAGATGTTTCGCGTGGTCTTGGACGAGCGCAAGAAGCGGGAGGTGGACCCGATGCTGACGGTGCTGCGGGATTGCGTGATCGACGCGGAGAAGGAGCGGAAGAACGATCCACACACCGAGGAAAAGCTGCGGGAGCTGCTGGAGTTTTTTGAGACGACCACCGGCTGGTATCAGCAGATGCGGTCGCTGCCCACCTCGACGCTGACGCGCTTCATGAAGCTGGGCGAAAAGGCGCGGAAGGCGCTTGGTCTGGGGGAATAGCCGGGAAGGCCAACTGGGTGAGCATTCTGTTTCGAAACAACGGATAACACGCAAAGGCTGGCCGGCAGGACGCGGATGGCGGCCTGTCGGCTGGAGAAAGGCTGACGATGAAAACGTGGGAACTGGGCGGTCGATGCTGGTGGGAGCGGTGTCTGGTCTGGCTGGCTTGGCTGGCGGGTGGGCGGCGCGAAAGAACGGTGTTCCAGCCTCAGAGACGGCGAAGAAGAACGTTGGCATTTCTGGAATTGCCGTAGAATTGGGCACCGCTGACTGGCCATGAAGATTCAGGAACTTTGGACATGGAGCGGCAGCATCGGGCGGAGGAGCTATCTGCTGTGGGGAATGGTGCTGTTTGCGGTGAAGTGCAACCTGGACCGGTTGCTCTTCCGCCGCGTGTTCGGGATCGAGTGGAACCTGGCAGATTACCTGCAATGGAATTTTCCCTCGCCGTCGCTGGTTTCGCCCGAGCTGCTGGCGAGGCATGGGGGGTGGATGCTCGTGGCGGCGCTGCCGTTTTTGTGGGCAGGGGTGGTGCTGACGTTGCAACGTCTGCGGTCGGCGCGGCTGCCCTTGTGGCTGGCGGTGCTGTTTGTGGTGCCGGTGGTGAAATGGTTTCTGTTTCTTCTGGGGGTGTTGGTGCCGGGCCGGAACGGAGCGTCGGCGGCGGAGGCGCTGCGCCCGGCTTCCGACCGCGTATCCAGCATGTTCCCCGGGAGTCGCATGGGCAGCGCGCTGGCGGCGGTGGGCATAGCCGCGCTCGTCACGGTGGCAGTGACGGCGGTGGGCGCCGGATGGCTGAAAACTTACGGGTGGGGCGTGTTCGCGGGCGTACCGTTCATCACCGGCTTCTTGGCGGCGATGATTCATGGAGTTGCGCAGGTGCGACGTTTGGGAGAGAGCATGACCGTGGCGATGCTGGCGGTGACGATTGCGGGGGCGGGCTTCCTTCTGTTTGCGATTGAAGGATTGATCTGCATTGCCATGGCGGTGCCGCTGGCGGTACCGCTGGCCTTGATAGGCGGTTTGGCGGGGCACGCGGCGCAGCCGGCGAGGTGGCGGCAGGGATCGGCGCAGGTGGCGTGCGCGGCGGTTCTAGCGTTGCCGGTGATGATCGGGGTTGAGCGCTTTCACGGCGAGGAGGCGCCGCTGCTGGAGGTGAAGTCGGCGCTCGAGGTAAATGCGCCGCCGGCCAAGGTCTGGCGGCATGTGGTGACTTTCAGCGAACTTGATCCGCCGACGGAATGGTATTTCCGGGCGGGAATTGCGTATCCGCTGCGGGCGGAGATTCAGGGAGTTGGCCCGGGGGCGATCCGGCGTTGCGTGTTCACGACCGGGCCGTTCGTCGAGCCGATTGAAGTGTGGGATGAGCCGCGGCTGCTGCGGTTCGGCGTGACTTCCAACCCGGCGCCGATGCAGGAATGGACTCCGTATCGGGAGATTCACCCGCCGCATCTGAAAGGTTTTCTGGTGTCGGAGCGCGGGCAGTTCCTGCTGACGGAACTGCCGGGCGGGCGGACGCGGCTGGAGGGAACAACGTGGTATCGGCACAACATGTGGCCCGTGGCGTACTGGCAGGCGTGGTCGGATGAAATCATTCATCGCATCCACTTGCGGGTGTTGCGGCACGTGCGGGCTTTGGCGGAGGCGGGATGAAGTTGAACGGCGCCGTGTGTCTGGGCTGGAGGTGGCGGGTGCTGCTGGCTTTGGTGGCATTTGGGGGATCGACGGTGTATGCGCGGAGCTTTGCCCACGTTCCGGAGTGGGCGCGCTGGCTGCCGGTGGCCACGGCGATTGGCATCGCGGCCGGGGTGTCGTGGGTATTGTTTGGATTGGTGTTGCTGGTGGTGACGCGGTGGCGTCCTTCTGTCTGGCACTGGGCGGATGCGTGCCTGCGTACGATGGCGTGCGGAATGGCGGTGAAGATGAGCGCGGTGGTGGCAAACTTGGTCGGAGTGCCGTCGGCGTGGTTTCACCTGGGCGTGTTGCTCGTGGCGAATTTGGTGATGGCGGCAGTCTTTGTGTGGCAGGCGCGTCGGTTGGGGATGCGTTTGGGAACGGGGCTGGGACTGTGGTTCGGGGCATTGAACGGTGTGTTTGCCCTGGTGCTGGGCGGATTGCTGAACGGGGGTGGACGATGACGCTGACGATGGTCGGACGGCTGGCGGAATGTGTGTTGGTTTCGTATCGAACTCCGGCAGGGAGTGTGCGGGGATGGTTGCCTGCGGGCTTGGAATTGGTTACGCGCGGGGAGTGGGCGTTTTGGAACATTGTTGCGTGCCGGGTCGAGGGCATGCGGCCGGCGGGGTTGCCCAGTTGGTTGGGGCTCGATTACCACCACGTTGCCTACCGGTTGCTCGTGCGGGCGCAGGTGGCGGGAGCGACGGTGGATGGCCTGTATTTTTTGCGGAGCGATGCGGACAATGGACTTATCGCGGCGAGCGGGAACTGGCTGAGCGATTTTCGATTTCACCGCGCGGCGATCAGTGTGCAGGGCACGGGGCGGGATCTGGCGCTGCGGGTGCGATCGTCGGGGCGCCGGGGTGGCGAGGCGGAGTTGGAAGTGGAGAACGCTGACGGTGCGGTGTTGGCGGAAGATTCTTGTTTTGCCAGTGCGGCCGAGGCGGCGGGCTTTCTGAAGTATCGGCCGCTGGGGCTGGCGGTGGACGAGCGGACGGGTGACGTGAAGCTGGCGGAGGTCTTCCGGGACGAAGCGCGGTGGCGGGAACAGCCGCTCCGGGTGGCGCGAGCGCGCTGGGAGTTTCTGGAGAACTTGGGGCAGGGGGAGGCGCGGCTGGAGTGGGCAAGCCGGGTGGCGCCGATTGATTATCGCTGGCGGCTGGGGCGGCGGCTGGCGGCCGGGCGAAGCGGAAAAATGTGTTGAGTTTCGGGGGGGCAATACCCACATTCCGCGCGCATTGAAGGCCGTTTCCCAAAGCCGGCGTTGATTGTCGGGCGGCCCGGAAGCCGGGTGCCGCGGCGGGCGGGGAAGGACGACCGAACACACTGAAAAAACAACCTCCACTCATGTCCACACTAACTGTCAAACCTGCTGGTTCCTGCGCATACGACATGCTCGCGCTGGGCGAAATCATGCTCCGTCTCGACCCCGGTGAAGGTCGCGTGCGAACGGCGCGCGAATTCAAGGTCTGGGAGGGTGGTGGCGAATACAATGTCGCTCGCGGGCTGCGTCGCTGTTTCGGCATGAAGACGGCCGTGGCGACGGCCTTTGCTGACAATGATGTGGGCCGGTTGCTGGAGGATTTCATTCTGCAGGGCGGAGTGGACACGCAGTTCATCAAGTGGAAGGCGTTCGACGGCGTGGGGCGGGTCACCCGCAACGGCCTGAACTTCACGGAGCGCGGCTTTGGGGTGCGCGGGGCGGTCGGCATTCCGGATCGCGGGAACACGGCGGCGTCGCAGCTCAAGCCGGGTGATTTCGACTGGGACCACATCTTCGGAAAGCTGGGCGTCCGCTGGTTGCATACCGGGGGCATCTTTGCGGCTTTGAGCGACACGACGCCGCAGTTGGTGATCGAGTGCGTGCAGAAGGCGAAGCAGTACGGCACGATCGTGAGCTATGACCTCAATTACCGTCCGTCGCTGTGGAAGTCCATTGGCGGACAGAAGCGCGCGCAGGAGGTGAACCGGGAGATTGCGAAGAACGTGGACGTGATGATCGGCAACGAAGAGGACTTCACGGCGTGCCTCGGTTTCCATGTCGAGGGCGCGGATGAAAACCTGCTGCACATCGATGTGACGGCGTTCAAGCGCATGATCGAGACGGCGGTGAAGACATTCCCGAACTTCAAGGCCACCGCGACCACGCTGCGGGCCGCGCATACGGCGACGGTGAATGACTGGGCGGCGATCGCCTGGCATGGCGGCAAGTTTTACGAAAGCCGCAAATACCCCGAACTCGAGATTCTTGACCGCGTGGGCGGCGGCGACAGTTTTGCCAGCGGGTTCATCTACGGTCTGATGACCACGGGCGACGCGCAGAAGGCGGTCGAGTATGGCGCGGCGCATGGTGCGCTGGCGATGACGACGCCGGGCGATACTTCGATGGCCGACAAGGGCGAAGTGGAGAAGCTCATGAAGGGCGGCGGCGCACGGGTGCAGCGCTGATCCTCGAGCTTGCGGCGCTGATCGACACCCCGCTGCGG
>CAZUUP010000076.1:0-8782 GCA_964623105.1 uncultured Akkermansia sp. | reverse complement strand
GTGAGTTCACTCACTTCATATACGTGCAAGCTGACGGCGGAGCAGGGGGCTGAGCTGGAGAGGCATTTGCGGGAGGAGGGCTGGGAGTTGCGCACGGTGCCGCATGCCCGCATTGCCGGGCAGCGGCCGAAGGTGAATGTGGTTTACTACGAGAGCGGGAAGCTGGTGGTGCAGGGGAAGGAGACGCAGGAGTTCGTGGAGTTTGTCCTGGAACCGCACATTTTGAAGCAGGCGCGGCTGGGGTATGAGGCGGTGTTGAATCCGGAGTTGCTGCTGCCGCGGCTGGGGATCGATGAGAGCGGGAAGGGGGATTTTTTCGGGCCGTTGTGCATCGCGGGGGTGTATGTGAACGCGCGGGTGATTGAGGCGTGGAAAGACGCGGGGATTCGCGACTCGAAGAATATCTCGAGCGACCGCCGGATCGCGGAACTGGCGGAGCTGATCCGCGAGACGCCGGGTTGCGTGTGCGATGTGGTGGTGATCGGCAATCCCGCATACAACCGGTTGTACCAGACGATGCGGAGTGTGAACGCGATGTTGGCGTGGGGTCATGCGCGGGTGATCGAGAACCTCATGAAGCTGCGGCATCGGATGGACCCGCCGCCCGTGCGGGCGATCAGCGATCAGTTCGCGCAGGACAAGGGGACGGTGGAACGGGCGTTGATGGATTTGGGGCGGGAGATTGAACTGGTGCAGCGGCACAAGGCGGAGTCGGATGCGGCGGTGGCGGCGGCTTCGATTTTGGCGCGGCACGCATTTGTCACGCGGTTGGGGGCGCTGGGCCGCGAGTATGGGCTGGAGTTTCCGAAGGGGGCGTCGGCGCAGGTGGATCAGGTGGCCAAGGCGTTTGTGGAGCAACGGGGGGCGGACGGGCTGGCGCAGGTGGCCAAGCTGCATTTCCGGACGGCTTTGCGGGCGCAGGGTTTGCCGGAACCGCCGAAGGTGGAGTGGAAGCGGCGGAAAGCGGCGGGATAGGCAACCAGACGGCGGGGGGAATGGAGTTGCGGGCTTTGGCTGGCTGGGGAAAGAGTGACTTATGAACACGACCTTGAGTTATGTTGGCGCTGCGTTTGTGGTGATCACGGTGGTGGTATTGCTGGCGGGGTTGGGTTGGCGCCGGTTGGTGGCCGGGGGGTTGGTGGCATTGTTCGCGGGGGTTGGCGCGGGGGTGGTGTTTGGTGCGCTGGCTTACCGCCTGGCGCTGGCGGTTGGCCCGGCGGTGACGATGGTGCGGGGCGGCGGCGCGTTAATGGTGGGGATCGGGGTCGGGGCGGTGGCGACCTTGCTGGTGTTGGTGATGACGCTGGTGTGGCTGGTGCAGACGAACCGGGTGGCAATCGAGCGCGCGGCGGTGTCGCGGGTCTGGTTGCTGCTGGGCTGTCTGGGGTTGTTGTTGGCTGGGATTTGGGGGAGCAAGCTGCTGGCGCGGCGGAATCCGTCGCTGGCGAGTTCCGAGCAATTGGCGCGCAATTTTGTGGCGGCGCCGCGGGCGGAGATTGAGGAGGAGTTGGTGCGGCGGCGGCAGGATGGGGTCTCCGCAATCATCAACGTCCTGGAAGATCGGGCGGATCTGGAGACGGAGGACAACGAGCGGGTTCCGCCGTCGCAGTTGGCGCAGTTGGTGAGGATTTTGGGGCGCATCGGCGGGCCTGACGCGCTCGAGGTCTTGCGGAAGCTGGCGGCGGATGATCCGCTGATCGAGGTGCGGGTGGCGGCGGCTTTGGCGCTGGCGGAGAATCACGACGCCTCGGCGCTGCCGTTGATCGTGGAGCACATTCAGAAGCGGACGGATCCGGATTGGCGGCAGCAGCAGCCGGCGATGCTTCGGGCGCTGGGGGAATTGCGGGCGACGAATCATGTCGGCGTGATCCGGGAGGCGTTGATGCCGAGCACGAACAGTCCGGCGGGAACGGTGCCAAGTTTTCTGCGGATTCGCGCCGGGGTGACGGCACTGGCGGCGATCAACACGGACGAGGCGTGGTCGTTGATTGGCGAGCTGGCGGTCAGTCCAGAGCGGGCAAAGCGTTCGCTGGTGGTCAGCGCGCTGGAACATTGCGCGGGGCCGCGGCAGGTCGGGTTGTTGCTGAAGGCGCTGGATGATGCCGATCCGGGGGTGCGGGAGATTGCCTTCGCGGCGCTGGTGCGCACGGAACCGAAGTTGAAGGGGGCGTTGGACATCAAGTGGAGCGAGGCCAATGTGCAGAAGGCCCGGGAGTTGTTGAAGCCGGCGGCGGCTGCGGTGCCGTGAGCTGACGGTTTGAGGGTGGGAGTCGCACGGGGCGGGGATTTGCAGGGAGGGGTGGACAGGGCGGGGATTTCCGGCCATTAATCGGGAAAACCAACGCTTATATGCCACGCAAACTGAGTTGCCTTGCCCCCGACTGGTGGGATTACACCACGCTCGACACCGAGATCATCGAAGCCGCGGCCAAACTGACGCCAGAGAAAATGCTGAAGTTGTCGCGCCCCGGCTTCAAGGTGGTGATCTACGAGACTCTGGAGGAATTTTATCTGGCGGAGGCGCTTGAGTATATCAATGCCTGGAAACAGGCGACGCCGGACAACCCGGCGGGGATCTGCGGGCCGATTGGCCCGACGGAGCAGTTGCCGCTGGTGGCGCGCATCGTGAACGAAGTGGGGTTGAAGCTGCACGACGGGCATTTCTGGGGCATGGACGAGTGGGTGCTCGATGGCAAAGAGGCGCCGGTGACGCATCCGCTGTCCTTTGAGAAGTGCGACCGCGAGATGTGTTTTGACCGGATTGACCGGAAGCTGGTGATGCCGGATGCGAATTTGCATTTTCCGAAGGCCGACACGAGCGGGTACCGGAAAACGTGGGAGGCAGGGGTGCGATGCGTGGTGATGCAGGGCGGGCAGGGGGACATCAAGCACTGGGCCTTCAATGACCCGGTGAGGCGGAAGGGCAAGTACAAGGATGCGCCGCCGACACCCGAGGAATATCGCAAGCTGGCGACGCGCGTGGTGGATTTGCATCCGGTGACGATTGCCCAGAATGCGCGCACCTCGGGCGGCGGAAACGTGACGCTGGTGCCGACGCAGGCGATCACCGTGGGGCCGGTGGAAACGTGGAAGGCGGAGAAGGTCTCGATCTGGCACGCGGGGATGCACGACAACCCGTTCGGCCAACGTTTGACGGCGTTCATGATTTCGCAGCGGATTGCGGACGCGGCGGTGCCGATGTCCCTGCTGGCGGATCATCCGAATGTGCAATTCAATTACTACCGCAAGGGAATTGGTTCGTGCGCGGTCGAGATGCACTGAGTGGATTGCAGGCCGGAAAAGCAGGTTGCACCTTGGGGAAGGGGACGATGGTGCGGTGGCCTGCTGGCAGATCTGACCGGGTCGTTAACGCGGTGGCGACTTCGACCGGTCAGCACTCCCTCCACCGGGAAATGTTTGGAGCCTTCCGAGCGCGGCTTTCCGGGTTGGCCGCACGGCGGGTGCAGGGATTGCCACCCCGACTCGGGCGGCATAGGCTTGGATGCATGGCGCGTAGAACCGCTTTCAAATGCTTTCTGGCGGCGGTCGTGACGACCGCTTCGTGGTGGTATGGGGGAATCGGGCAGGCGGCGGAGTCGCGGTTGGTGATTGACGCGCGGGAATACCATCTTGGAACGGCGGGCTTTCCGGAGTGGGTGGAGTTTGCGGGCAAAACGCCGCACGGAAGGCGCCTGGAACTGAAATTTGAGGCAGCGCCTAACGAGGCGGTGCATACGCTTTTTCTTCGGCAGCGGGATGTGAAGTTTACGTGGACGGTCCTGCTCAACGGGCGGAAACTGGGTGCGTTGGTGCCGATGGAGACGGCGTTGGTTCACGCCCTTGTGGTTCCCCCCAAGACCCTAGTCAGCGGACAGAATACGCTGGTGATCAACCCGCCGACGGCGACGGATGACATCGTGGTGGGGGACTTTGTCCTCGAACCACGTTCCCTGCCGGATTGTCTGACGGGAGGAACAGTGGAAATCCAGGTTGCGGAAGCGGGGCGGCGGGTTCCGTGTCGGCTGACGGTGACGGACGCGCGCGGAGCATTGGCAGCGTTGATGCCGATGGTTTCGCCGGTCGCGCCCAATCTGGGGCATTCTGTTGCCGCACGTCCCGGAGTTGTGTATGCGCGGGACGGTCGGGCCAGACTGGGGCTGCTTCCGGGCGATTACACGGTTTATGCCTCGCGCGGTTTCGAATACAGCGTTGCCACCCAGCGCCTGGCGGTCGTGAGCGGGCGAACGGCCACGCTGAATCTGGCGATCGAACGGCAGGTGCCGACCCCGGGTTGGGTGGCGTGTGACACGCACATCCACACGTTGACATACAGCAAGCACGGCGACGCGACGCTGGACGAGCGCATGCTGACGATCGCCGGCGAGGGTATCGAACTCGCTGTGGCCACGGACCATAATCACCATGCAGATTACTCGGAGGCGGCGGTACGCACCCGGTTGCAGAGTCATTTCACGGCGGTGGTTGGCAACGAGGTCACCACCAAGGCGGGCCACTTCAACGCCTTTCCCATCCGGTTGGGCAGTCCGGTGGTTGATCACCGGACCGAGGACTGGCCGACATTGTTGGATGCCATGCGCCGGACGCCTGGCGTGCAGGTCATCACGCTCAACCATCCGCGCGACTTGCACAGCAATTTCACGCCGCTGGGCCCGACCAATTTCAATGCGGTATTGGGCGTGAGCACGCGGGGAACGGAATTTACGTTCGATGCCCTGGAGGTGATCACGTCGGGCGCCATGCAATCGGACGTCATGCTCTTGTATCACGACTGGTTTGCGTTGCTGAATGCGGGCCATCGCATCACCGCCGTAGGGGCCAGCGACACCCACGATGTCAGCCGCTTCATTCTGGGGCAGGGCCGCACCTACGTCGCGTGTCCCGACGGAGACAGCGGGGCGATCGATGTGGCGGCGGCGTGCCGGAGCCTGCGCGACGGGCGGGCGCTGGTGAGTCTCGGCCTGCTGACCCAGTTGCGGGTGAACGATCAGTTTGCGAGCGGCGATCTCGCCACCAACCTGGCGGCGGAATTCCGGGCGGAGGTGACCGTCCTGGGGCCGGCTTGGACCGCAGCCGACCGCGTCGAGTTGTTTGCCAATGGTGTTAAAATTCGGGAACAGGTGGTGCCTCAGACGGTCGCGGTGGAGAAGGCCCGGATCGTCTGGAACATCGCCCGTCCGGCGCACGATGTGCATCTGGTGGCCATTGCAACGGGGCCGGGCGTGCGGGCTCCGTTCTGGGAAATCCCCCGGCCTTATCAACCATCCTCGCCGATCTTTAATCCCCGCGTGCTGGGCTCCTCGGGGGTGGTCCGGGTGGACGCCGATGGCGATGGACGATTCACGTCCGCGCGGGCTTATGCGCAGGCGCTGGTGGCTCGTTGGGGCACCGGGGTGCGGCGCCTGGTGCCGGCGTTGGCTGATTACGATCGGGCGGTGGCAGCGCAGGCGGCGGGCTTGTGCCACGGTGCAGGGGTGAATCTGCGGAATCCGGAAGTGGCGGTGGCGTTGAAGATTTCGCCGCCCGCCGTGGCGGAAGGATTTGCGGCCTTTTTGGATTCAGTTGGCGGTTGGTAAGGCGGGTGCGGATGCGGCGGCCGGGGTTGGGAATGTGATGGTTGCCGGGGGCAACTGAATGGCCAAGGGATCTGGGAATGGATATGCGGATGCGAGGATGAAGCAGCGTGTCAACCGGTGGATGGGTATTGTGTTTGTGGCCGTGGTGGCGGTCACGGTGGCGCAATTTGCCATTTATTTTCCGCGACTTCCGGAGCGGTTGGCGACGCATTTCGACGCCGCGGGACGGGCCAATGGCTGGATGAGCAAGGCGCAGTTTGCCGGTTTTCAGATCGTGTTGCTCGGGGTGTTTGGAGCGGTGTTTGGCGGATTGCCCCGCTTGCTTCCCAAGCTGCCCAACTGGTCCATCAACCTGCCGTATCGCGATCATTGGCTGGCCCCGGAACGCCGGGACGCCAGCCTCGCGGATCTGGCCGGATCCATGGCGACGCTGGGGACCGGGGCCTTGAGCTTTTTCGTGTTGCTGACGGAATTGACGCTGCGTGCCAATCTGCTGCCTGAGCCGCGGCTGGGAAACGAAGTCTGGCTGTTGCTGGGCGGCTTCGGCATCGGATTGGCGGTGTGGGTCTGGCGGTTGTTGCGGCGTTTTCCCCGTCCGCCGTTGACGGCGAGGCACCCGGCTCCGAGGTAAGCTTTGTGCAGGGCGACGGGGGGGGCGCGGGTGGCGGAGGTGCGGTCGGAGGTAACGACTCGCCAGAGTGGTGCCGTGCGCGTTAGCCTCTCCGGGTGCATCTTGCCCAGCTGAAACTCCGCGAATTCCGCAATTACGAGCGGCTGGACGCGGAGTTTTCGCCGGGATTTCACGTGCTGCTGGGCGACAATGCCCAGGGCAAAACGAACATTCTGGAGGCGATCTATCTGCTCGCGACGCTGCGCTCATTTCGGGGCGTCGGGGGAGCGCAGATGATCCGGCACGGCGAGAAGGGATATTTCGTCGGGGCGCGGGTCGTTGGTGCGGACACTCACGAGATCAAACTCTACTGGTCGTCCCGCGAGCGAAAGGTCGCCCTGAACGGTCAACCGGTTCGCAAGCTGTCGGATTTTTTCGGAGTCTTCCGGGCCGTGGTGTTCTGCACCGAGGACCTGCAACTCGTGAAAGGTGCCGCGCGCATCCGGCGCCGGTTTCTCGACCTTATCCTTGCGCAGACGCAGCCGGGATATCTGACCCTCCTTCAGCGTTATGCCAGCGCCTTGCGCTCGCGCAATTCCCTGCTCAAGCGGCGCGTCATTGATGAAGGTGCGCTCGATAGTTTCTCGCACGAACTGGTCGCCCACGGTGAGCGCCTGATCGCGGCCCGCCGTGAATTGCTGCCCCGCCTTTCGCCGCTCGCGCGACTCGCCTACCGCCGCGTCGCTTGCGACGCCGAGGAACTTCGGCTGGAGTATCAGCCGAGCATCGCGTCGGATTTTGCCCTCGAACTGGCGCGGAGCCGGGAACGAGAACGGGGTGCGCGTTTTACCCTGGTGGGACCGCACCGCGACGACCTGGGACTGCTGCTCGACGACCGTCCTGCCGCGCAATTTGGCAGCGAGGGACAGAAGCGGACGCTGGCAATCGCCCTGAAAATGTCGCAGGCGGAGTACCTGACCGGATTGCTGGGTTCGCCCCCCGTGCTGTTGATTGACGATGTCATGGGCGAACTGGACGCCCGTCGGCGTGCCGGCCTGATGCCGTTGCTCGAAAGGGCACATCACTCCAGCGGCCAGGTTTTCATGACCTGTACGGCCGAGAACTGGCCGCGTGAAATCAGCCGGCAATTGCACCGCTGGGAGATCAAGGCTGGCAGCGTGGTGCGCATAAAAGCGGTCGGCTGAAACCGAACGGCGGGGTTGCAGGCATCCCTGGCATGCCTACCGCCTGCACAGGCCGGGTGGCGGGCGAAAGGATCGGGAGCGTTGAACGAAACGGCTCGCCGAAGCAGAGGCGCGTCTTCGCCCGGCCACCTTCACCGCTGCTGTCTATTCCAACGCGGCGGGGTGTGCGTGTAAACATACGGAAGGTGCCAATTATTGCGGAGTCCGGATCGGATCGTGCCCTGACGAATCGGGATTGCGCTGCCAGTGTAAGGTGCTCACCCGCAAGATGGCACTCCCGTGAAATCAAACCTCGCGGCTGAATCCGGGCGGCAGATCCAGGAGCCGCCACGTGCCGGGGACCAGGTCGCCGACTTCGATCCCGCCGAAGCTTCTCCGGTGCAGTTGTGTCACGGTGAAACCTTGGCTGGCGAACATGCGTTTGACCTGGTGGTACCGGCCCTCGATCAGGTGCAGCCACGCTTGGCGCGGCTCGCGAATCTCCAGCTTTGCGGGCAGACACGGTTTGTCCTCGTCCGGCAATTGCAACCGGCCGGAGGCGAAGAGTTCGACGAGTTCCGGCGCGAGGTCGCGGTCCACCGTAACCTCGTAAATCTTTTCCACCTTGTGCCGGGGCGAGGTCCAGCGCTGGACCAGTTCGCCTAAATCGGTGATGAGCAACACGCCGGTGGTGTCCTTGTCGAGCCGACCGATGGTGGTGACGGGCGGATTGCGCCGGCACCACTGCGGGGGCAGCAGTTCGAGGACGCTGGGGCCATCCTTGGTTCCGTGCGAGCACACATAACCGGCGGGCTTGTGCAACAGGGCGAGAATTCCCTGCGGGCACTCCACCGGCTGGCCTTGAATGCGAACATCGGCCACGCACGCCTTTTCGTCAGCGCTGGTGGCCTGGGCGCCTGCGACGGTGACCCATCCGCGCTGCACCCAGAGGCGGGCTTCGCGCCGGCTGCAATAGCCGTAGTTCGAGAGGATTTGATCGAGGCGGCGTTGCAATTTCATTGGATTCACGGGTTGGTTTTGGCGGACGGACCGGGCCGGGGCCACGGACGCCGTGGGAGGCGCCGTTTGGCGGTGGTTTCAGAACAGCACCAGCAGAATGGCGACCATCATCAGCAACGCCCCGGCCAGGCGCCAGCGCAGGATGTCCTTGCCGAGGTTTTGTTCCTGGTTGGCGAACCAGTGTCCGATGGCCCACACCGCGACCACGCTCCAGAGTCCGCGGGAGCTGTAGATGACATTGGCCGCGGTGACGCTGCGGAATTTGGCGACGGTGTAGACGAACACCAGGGACTGCGTGCCCATGATCATGCAGCCGCCCAGCAGTGCCGGCAGGGCGGCCCGGGGCATTGCCCGCAGGGGCGCGTGAAATAACG
>CAZUUP010000075.1:10344-14963 GCA_964623105.1 uncultured Akkermansia sp. | reverse complement strand
GTCGCATCCCAGTTCGCATCCGCGAAATCTTCCAGCCCACGGCCGGGCACGCAGCCGTTCCGCGGGCGGCCACCGAGGATCACATTGCCGGCAATCAGCACCCCGGCGCTGCCATTGACGAAGTGAACGGCCTCGCCCGCCTGCGAGTAGAGGATGTTGTTGGCCACCACGAGTCCGGTGCGAGCATTCCACGAATTGGCGCGGAAAGCGTGGCCGCGGTTGATGACCGTGTTGTGAATGATCTGGAGGTTGAGCGTCCGGCCCTCGTGGTCCTTGCTGGCAATGCCCCCATTGCGTCCGTTGATGAACACATTGTTGCGTACCACCGCCTCGCCCTGCACCTGGATGACGCTGTCGCCGCTGTTGTAGCAGAGATTGCGCTCGATGAGGTTCGGAGCCTTGCCGCCGGTGCCGTAAATCGTGAGACAGGGATAGTTGCAGTCGTGAATGTGATTTTCGGCGATCAGGTTGCCCCACGATCCCTGCTTGACCTCGATGCCGTCGCCCTGGCTGCCGCGGCAATCATGGACGTGGTTCAGCGCAATCACACTCTCGCTCATCACCTTCCGGCCGTCATGGCTGCCGAGATACATGCCTTCGGCGGTCCCGCCCCCGTGATGAATGTGGTTGCGGGTCAGGTAAAGGCGGCTCGTGTTCCCCGAGTTGGCGCTGAGACACACGCCGTCGTTGTGATGAATGTGGCAGCGATCAATCCACACCTGACGGCATTGTCCGAGCCGCACGCCATGCCCGCCGCCCGTGAACTCAATTCCGCGCACGCAGAGGAATTGCACCGGACCGCCCTGCCCGATATTGAGCACATTCTGCTTCGCATTCGGCCGGGTGACGACGACCTGCGCATCCTTTGTCGCCTCGATCCATATCGGTGCCTCTGCCGTGCCACTTGCGCGCAGATCCCACAGCGGCACCACGCTGTAAGTGCCCGCGCCAATTTCCAGCCGGTCACCGGGTTGCAGCGCCGCCGCGGCCTTGAGAAGCGCCGCACCATTGGCCTCCGCACCGGCACCGGTCCGTGGGGCCAGAGTAATCGTTCGGAGCGGGGCAATCCCCGCCCAAGACGGCTCGTAATTCGCACCGCACGCGAGCCACGGTGAGAGCAAGAAGGCGACAACCAGTGCAATGCGAGTGAGTTTGAGGATCATAAAATGAAAAGCCGGTGGAACCTCAAAATTGGTGAATCGAAGCCGAGGAGAAGCGCTTGCTGAATCGGGAAATGTCATCGGGCGGGTGCGGGCATCCGGTTTTGACCAAAGAGGCTTTGGCTCTCTGTTTTCAGGGTGTTCGTGCCGTTCTGGATCTTCATGGTTCCCCGCGACGGATGCGTAAAGGTTCACACCGCCCACCACGACTTCAACACTTCCAGATCACGCCTCGTCGCGGCGATGACTTCCTTGAGATAGCCCGCGTCCTTCGGATTGCCCTTGAGATACTCGACATGCAGCGACACCGGGCCGCCGTAGCCGGTCTTCTTCAACAGGTCCACGTAGTCCTTCCCGACCACGCCCTCGCCGAGCGGCACGGCCCGATGCCGCCGGCCTTCCCAGACGAAGTTCTTGAAAAATGCTACGCCAATATGATCGCGCACGAGGTTCACTTCAATCGGCCACGACGTGCCGCCCTCGATCGTGGCGTGCATGATGTCGAAGCACCACGCCAGCTCGGTCGCCGGATAATCCCGCATCAGCAGCGCCATGTCCCAGATCGGCGCCCCGACGGTTTTGTTGCCCGAATGGTTCTGATAGCACGGCAGGATGCCGACCTCCTTGCTGAACGCGACCAGGTCCTTGAGTCGGGGTTTGATTTCGTCGAGCTGCGGCCAGATCGGTTTCTGCAAATCATAGGGATACCAATCCATGCGATAACGCGGAATGCCGAGGGCCTTGGCCGTGCGCAGGACGCGCTCGGTGTGCTGCTTGGGATCGACAGCATTGATGCCCGAGGTGAGCAGGGCGATCTCGACACCGCGCTGCTTCAGCGCAGCCACGAGCTTGGGCAACTCGTCCACGACCCGCTCCGGCTCGACATGGCCTTTCGGACGGATCGGGGCTTCAATGGCCGTGACACCCGCCGCCGCCAGCGTGTCCGCAAGCTGGTCATAACCCAGTCCGAGGAAGTGTTTGGAAAATACGGCGTAAGTCGCGGGACCGGATTTCGCGGCGGCATTCACCGGCGAAGACAAGGTGCAGGCGGCCGCGCCCAGGGCGGCGGTCTTGAGAAAATCGCGTCGGGAATTCATGGCGGTCATTCCAATCCACCCGCAGGGATATTTCGAGCGTTCAATTTCCCGGGATGCTTCACGCAACTTCCCGCTGCGCGGACCGCCCGAAACTCGCCGCGGCAATCCTGCGACCCGAAACCCTCGCGCCATCCGGCCCGCTCGCCATCCGCTACCGAGTCCGGAGCCGGCCCCCTGCCCTTCCCGGCACCTGCAATCCGCCGGTCGCCTATCGAGAGTCCGCCATGGACGGGATTACCTGCAACTCTTGGAAAGAAGTATTCTCCCGGTTGGCGTCGGTCACCGGACTGACGGCCCAGACGAGCCAGCGGTAATTTCCCAGCGGCGCACCATTGCTACGCCGAATGCTCGTGGCTTCAAACTGTGCAGGCGCGCCCTGGCGGGTATCCACGGCGATCAAGGGTGTAAACAGCGTGGCATCGGTCACGTTCCAGCCCGGATCGCTCGCGGCGTTGCTGCCGTAGAGCACGAAGTGTTGCCGGGCGCGATGCGAGCCTGAGGTGAAGGTGTTGATCCGGCCGATGCCCTTGGTTTCCGACAAATCCAGCTTGTATCTGCCGTTCTCAACGCCGTTGGCAAAAACCGGGCCGTAGCCGCCGCCGATTTTTCCATCGGTCAGCGAAGCCAGCGGATCATTGTTGGTGGGCGCGCCCCCAGCCGAGACTTTCACGGAAATCACCGCCGACGCCGGGACAAGCGCGACCGTCTTGAAGTCCGGAGTACCCCGCGCTTCCACCACCACATACGCATAGTCACTCACCTCGATCGTCATCGGTTGCTGCTGGCGAATGATCGCGAGCGAAAGCTTCCTGCCGCCCGCCTGATCGCGGATGCGAAAAAGCTCCGACATGGTGCGGACAGCCTGCCCGTTGGCCGCACGAATCACATCGTCTTGTCGGAGGCCGGCCGCGGCCGCCGGACTGACGGCGGGGAGAGTCACGAGCAAGACGCCGGATTCGTCCGGCAAACCGTAGGCAGAACGATCGCCCAGCCCGGAGATGTTGCGGATCCGCGCTTGCAGAAAACAGCCGCCGAGCGGCGTCGCCGGTCCGCGCGATGGGCGCCCGGTCGGCGCGCGTTGCAGGACAATTTCCGGAGTGCGAGCGAGGGCTTTCAACTCCGGCTTCCTCACCCCGAACTGATCCATCGGGAAATTCACGAAACCCAGCTTCAACGCAGGCGAGCCGTCCTTCACGCGGAAGTCTCCCTTCGCCGCATCCACAAACAATGCGTCGGCCACGATGGAATGCTCGTCGCGCTTGGACTGCCCGGCGAGCTTCGTCGCGGGCTGTGGTTCCGTCACTCCCTCGCGATGGACGAGGTTGTAATCCATCTCCTTGCCCCACGGCGTGGCGGGCATGCCGCCGGCGGGAAGATACTGGTCGCTCCACATGATATTACGGCGGACGATGTCTCCGCTGTGCTTATACCAGACATGCGGATGGAAGCCGCTGTTGACGATGATGTTGTTCTCCACCACGCGATGGAAGCCCTCACGGTTTTTGATGCCGCCATTCAAGGTTAGGTTGTTCCGCAGCTCGTAATTGGAGGAGCCGTCGTCGAGATCGATGTCCCAGCCATGATCGCAGCGCCAGCGGTTGTTGCGGATGATCGTCGTTTTCACGGCGTCCAGCAGCACGACGGACTTATTGGCTTCCCATGCCTTGTCATCGTTCAAATTCAGTCCACTCAAGCCCCAGAAACGGTCCCGGCCCCAGGAGTTAAAGGAACCATGATCGCCGGTCTCCTTGACCGTGTCGAAGATGTCGCAGAACTCGATCACATGACCGCCCCAGCAACCATCGCCAATATTGATGCCGGCGCGCGGCACATCGTAGAGCGAGCAGTGACGGACAGTGATGCTGTCCGCCAGCTCGATCTGCACCGGCGCAGTTTGCTTTTCCACCCGGCCGGAAAGATAGATCAGGCAATCCTCCACGAGACAGTTGGCGGGATAGTTTGCAGTCTTGGGCCCCGGCGTGCGATCCAAGTTGGCCAGCGACTGGGAACGGTCCTTCCAATCACGCGGCACGCGAGCGGCATCCCGATCCCCGACGAAGGCAACGCCGTTCGCCCCCACTTTGGCAATTTGACAGCCGCGCACCGTGACCCGGCGATTGTAATTGTTCACGAACACGGCGTTTCCCCCGACCTGGTCAATGAAACAATCCTCAATCGAGCAATCTTCGGTGCCGGTCAGAAACAAAGCGCCGCCGCGATAAGTGGTCCAATCACTGCGCACCAATGGCTCCTTGTTCTCCATGAACGTCCGCGCGGCGTGGCGGAAGGTCAGGCCGTGGAAACTGACAAATCGCACCGGGGCCAACTCCGTCCCGCGAAACTCGATCAGATGCTTCAGGCG
>CAZUUP010000075.1:0-10244 GCA_964623105.1 uncultured Akkermansia sp. | reverse complement strand
AAGAGTTGATCCGTGGCGAAACCCGCCGGAACCCTCGCGCGCAATACCCCGTTCTGGTAAGGCTCCCATTTCAGCCCCTGCAACCGGATTCCACCACTGATGATCGCGTCCTCCTTCTCATAGGTTCGGTAACTGACCGGTGCCTCCTTGGTGCCGGAATCCTCCCCGGTAAGCAGCAAAGTCTCGGACAAATAATAGGTCCCCGCGCGCAATAGGACCGTCACCGGCTCGCGTTCCGCCAGTTTCCGTGCAGCCTGCTGTGCTCGTGACAAGGTTACAAACGGCTTTGCGAGCGTGCCTGGATTCCCATCGTCGCCCGATGGTGAGAGGTAGAATTCGCCGCCGTGAACCATCAGGGTCGTCAGGGCAGCGAGAATCAAGAGACAGAATCTATTCATAGCAATACAGAGGTAGCCGTTAGTCCACCTACCGCGTGACAGCCAGCGCGGCGGACAAGTGACGCGCCGGCGCCCGCGCACTGGAGCGTGAGATAAGCCGCACCTTCGGTATCAAGCTTGAGGAAAGGCTGTGGAATCCGGGGTGCATCTCATCAGGGTTGAACCATGAGTATCCCGGGGCCTTTCAGGAAACCCGGCGCACGCGTTGCATCGCAGGGTCCGGGCGGCTGAGGCTTCCCGGCGAGCGCAAGTTTGCGGATGCTCAATTGCCCCTTGAATTCCAACCCGACCGTCGCGCCGCCTGCGATGGTAAGCTCGGTGCCTGCGCTCAGACTGCGGGCATGAGCGAGGGCGAGAGTCCCTTGCGTCACGGTGGTCTGGCCGGTGTAGATGTTCGTGCCGGAAAGCACCCACTTGCCGGTGCCGGATTTGATCAGCGAGGTGGTGGCCTTGCCCGCGCGATCATGGGGGTTGGCGATGGTGCCGGCAATTTCCCCGGTGCCGGCGGAGTCACCCGCGAGCGCGAGGGTTTTGTTATGGCCGTAGCCGGAAATGAGGATGTCGCCGGTCAGCTTGAGCGCGCCGGTGCCGGCGTGCTCGAAGGTCACCGTCGATTTTCTTCCGGCGAGATTCATCACGCGGTCGGAAGTTTCGCCAGTGCCGGTGTAGATCAGGGCGCAATCACCGTCCTTGCCTTCCTCACCAATAACTACCTCGCCGGCCTCGATGTCCATCGGCACTCCCAGGCTGCTGCTGGTCTTGCGCACTCCCGTGCCAAAGCTGTTGAGAGATGAAACAATCAACGTCCCGGTTTCCAGAATTGTTCGGCCGGTATGGCTGTTGTTGCCGGAAAGCCGCATCGCGCCGGGGCCGCATTTCCGGAGGAGAAAAGAGCCGCCGCCCGGGCCATGAGAGTCCGTGAGGTCGGCGGCGATGGTGACCGGTTCCGTGGCGTTGGCGGTGTCCAGCGACACAAATGAGCCACCCATCAAACCGTTGTCATTCACCGAGCGCGTCAGGTTTCCCAGCAGCGTGCCGACCTGTTCGCCAGTGAACTCACCGGATCCGCCGACGTTGAGACGAAGGGTCGCGGCTTTGTGGATGGTGAGGTTCCCCGGCGTCCATTTCGCGGTGTCTCCGTTGTAAAGTCCGGCAGCCTTTTTCACGATCAGTGTCGCCGGATGGATCGCGGTCGGTCCGGTGTAGGTGTTCGTGCCATGAAGCGTCACAGTGCCGCCGGGGATCATGTTGAGATAGGTGCCGTTCACCCCATACATCGTGAAGCCGCCAGGGCCGCTCATGCCGCCAGTGAGAGTGCAGTTGCCGATGAAGCCGGCGATTCCATTAAGGGTGACGGGGCCGCTCAAGGCGCAACGAAAAAGCGTGCCTTGGTTGATGACGACCGGGTTGGCCAGGTTGGCTTCGGTGGACAAGGTTCCGAACTTATCCACAGTGACCGGCCCGGTTCCCAGGCCGCCCGTCCGACGCACGTTGATCTTACCGCCATTGATGAAGGTTCCGCCGCTGTAGGTGTTCGTGTGGTTGATTTGAAGGATACCGAAGTGAACATCGTGGAAATTGATGCCGGCGATATTGGCATCGCCGGAGCTTCGCAGAGTCAGGGCGCGCGGACCGGAGATCACTCCATTGAAACTGATGAAGCAGTTGGGGTCTTTTTCCGGCGATGTGTTCACCGTGAGATCATCCTGGAGATTTAATGGCACGTTGATGTCCACCCTTTGGCACTTCGTCGCGTGGATCATCGGGGGCATTTGGCTCGCAGGTTCCTTCGCGAGGGTCAGGCGGTTGCCGCTGACGATCAATCCGCCCGAACGTTCGCCAAGGACAAGCTGGTTTAACAGGAAGCCCGAACTCAGGTCGTTGGTTGTCGCGCAGGCACCGCCTTGGTTGAAACTCAGCACATAGTCCGGCTGCCCGGCGCTCACGGGCATGACTGCGCCCGCCGGGTGGTTCGACCACCTGGCGGCATCACTCCAGTTGCCGCCCTCCGCCTTGCTCCACGCAAAAGCGTTGGGCTTGTCACGCTTCACTACGGACACGGTCACCGTCTGCGAGGAGCCATCCTGCGCGGTGACACTGTAAATTTGCGGCCGGGTAAAATCCCGTGCCGTGCCGGAAGCCGGCACCGCCGTGGCGAAGGGCGACAGCGTGAAGACGGGCACCAGCGCAGTCACATCCGTGGCCGCCGGCACCCGCACGGCGACGCGGCCCGGAGCCACGGCGATGGATCGTGCGCCGGGCAGCGTGAAGGTCAGTATTTCCTTCGCCTCGCTCACGCCGGCTTTCTTCACCGTGACGACATAGCGCTTCGCGACGCCATCCCGGGCGGTGACGGTGTAGGTTTGCGGCGTGGAAAAATCGCGACTCTCGCCGGATGCAGGGGCGACCGTGGCATCGGCGGATACTTTGATCACCGGCGTGAGGGCGGTGATATCCGTGGCGTAAGGAACGGTCAGCCGGATGCTGGATTTTGAAACGCTTGCCGGAGGCAGGTTGGGAAATCGGAACTCTCGAATGTCATTTCTGTGCGGCGCTACGAAAGGTTTCTCGTCCTTGAGGCGCTCGAAGGGCGGCGCGCCCTTCGCATCTCGGGCGGTGCGCGGCAGGTTCACGGCTTTGACCGGGTCGATATACTTTGCCATGTCACGCATCGCGATGCACTGATAGTTGTTATCCTTGAGATACCGCATCATTGCCTTGAACGTCGCCGGCTCCAGACTTACCGGCGGATGTTCCATATCCGGCACTCCGTGAAAGGTGAGCACCACCACCCGGCCCTGACAGGCCTGTTGCACCTGTTGGATGAACTTCTCGATCGGCGTTCCATCCGTGATGGAAAACGACGGCACATCGAATGGGTTGTCCACGGTAGGTCGGTAGGGCCGCTCATGACCGCCGCGCCCAAAGGTGTAGCCATGCGCGGAGAGTTTCGGGACGTCATTCCAATTCACATAATAAATTGGCCAGCAAAGCGTGGTCATTCTCGGCCCGCCATGGGCCAGCACCTGATCCTCCATGGCCAGCATCGGCTCGTATCCCGGCTGGTGACCCAGGCTGTGGTTGCCGATCTCCAAGCCGGCCGCGTGCATGGCGTTCATCTGCCGATAAGTCAGATACCAGTCCTTCCGCGTCCTGAACGAATCGAAGTCGCAAACATAGATCGTGCCGCCAAAGCCCAACTCCTTGAGAATCGGTGCCACCACCGTCGCATGGCTGGCCGGAGCGTCATCGAAGGTCAGCACCACCAGCTTGTCGGGGATGGGCTTGCGTAGAACGCCGTGCGAATCCGGGTCCACCGGCGGCGACGCGGACGCGCAGCAGGGCAGCAGCAGGAGGGCAAGGCGAGTGACGCGGATGAGTTGCGCCAGCGAAAAGCGCGAGCACCGGCCAAGTGAATTCATAAGTGGCGGCCTCACTTCTTCGCTCCACTGCCCGACACCGGGACCGAGAGGCTGCGCAATTCAGGTTGAGTGGTGATTTTTTCGAGGGCCTGAATAGCGTCTTCCACGGAAGCGGTGCGCTGCTTCTTAGCCCAGTCGGGAAAGTCGGTGTCAGCGTTGGACTGAATCACGAGTTTGCGCAACTCGGGCAGTGCGCTCTTCGCAGCGGAGCCATAGCCGAGGAGCAGCTTCATGATTTCGCCCATGCGCTTCTCGCTGCCGTGATTGCTTTGCGTGCGCGCGAATTTCACGGCGACGGGGATGCCTTCCTTGAAACGGTATTTGGCGAGCGCCTTGAGGCCGGCCATGCGGATTTCGTTGCCGAACATGGTGTCCGCCGGCGCGGGGACATCAATGGCGGCGAGGATGTCAGGACCGAGCGCCTGCACGTCCGCGAGCGTGAGTTGGTTCACGAGCGTGTGATTCAATTTCGAGCGCGCCATGCCGTCAGCGTTGCGGGCGATGGCCTGGATTGCCGGATAAAGCAGCTTGGTGTCGATGCCCTCAATGGAGCCGCGCAGCAGCCCGCCGAACAGCGCCGCCGCCAGCTCGCCGTGCGTGAGTTGCACCGGGTCTTCCCACGTGACCGGCAAGGTCGGCTCCGCAGTCGCGACGACGGCACGGAGCATGTCGCTGACGACGGGCTTGGCTTTGTCGCCCATGCCCTTGAGCGCGTTTGCGGCCTTCACGCGCAGCCAGCGGTCGGGATGCGTGAGCAAGCGCACGAGCACCGGCAGCGCGGCGGGGTCTTTGAGATAGCCGAGCGTTTCCGCCGCGCCCTGCCGTGGCCAGGCGTCCTTGCCCTCGGCCATCACGATGAGGGCGGGCACCATAGCCTTCGCCTCGGGACGCTTGGCAAGTTCTTCCGCCGCCCAACTGCGTGCAATTGGCGACCAGTCGCCCAGCGCGGCGACGAGTTCCGTCGCGGACTTCTGCGCGCGGGCCTCGTAAAACTTCCCGGACGCCACCGCCGCGGCAACGTCTTCCGCGGACAGGTGACTGGCAGGGTTCGCATCCTTGCCGGTAATCCAGAGTTTCTTCAACGGCAGCGAATAGGTCAGCACGTAACACGCGTCGGGACTGAGACCGTAGTAACCGCTCTTGCCGAAGTAAGTGTTGTCGTCGGTCTTGCCCGGGCCGTATTGCTCGCCGCCATCGTAGGTGAACGAGCCATCGCTACGCCGGACAAGGTCGAGATGCCACGATGACTCGCGCGCAAAAGCCGCCGCCGCCGCGGGTCCGCCCACGTTGGCACCCAGTGCGCTCCAGAGATAACTGAACCCCTGGCCAGTGTGCCCATATTCGCGATTGTTGGATGAAGCAGTGACCATTTTCGCGTAAAACTGGGCGTCCTGCGGGCGGTTGCCCAGCACGGCATACATCACCGCCGCCATGGCGTTCTTGCCGTTGCCGCCGTGATTGGGCCACGGCATGTGTTCGCCATAGGGAATGCCGCCCTTGTCCACGAAGTAGGCGAAAAATTTCGTCGCCCGCTCGATGGCCGGTTCGATCTCCGCGTGCGACGCGCCGCATCGGCGACCGGCGACAATGGAGAGATTCGCGACCAACCCGGCAGAATTGAGCGCGCCATAAGGTGCGATCGACCCGTGCAGACCGCCGTCCTCCGTGCGCATCGAGATGCCGTGGCCGAAAGTTCCATACATGCTCTGACCTTGCGCGAGCAGCATGGTGTAGCGATTGATGGCAGCCAGCACCCCGGGGTCTTGAGTGATTTGATAATACTCGCAAAGGAACAAATTCTTGTAGCCCCAGTCCCACGTAACCATGCCCGGCCGCAGCCCCAGACCCTCGGTCTTGGCCGCAATTCTCCCCGCGCACTCCCTCACCCTGGGAAGATATTCTTTCCGCCCCGTGGCCAGCAGCGCGAGGCCGTTCACCGCGCTCCACAAATCTTCCTTCAATGGCTCCTTTTCCAACACCTTGCAGGCTTCGGCGAAAATGGCCGCCGACTTCGGGCAGTCATAGGGAGCCGTCGCGCTGTAAGTGCCGAGGACTCGCAGCTTGATCTGCACCTCCTCGGTCTGGCCTGCGCGCCAGCGAGTGAGTTTGAGCACGCCGTCATTTTCGGATTTCTCCGCCTCCGTGATCGCCGCTCCAAATACCTTGCGCGCGTCGTCAGCAAAAAGCCTTCCCCCGACGCCCAGCAGCACGTCATCCACCCGCAACACCCCGTCGGCCGGAGTTTTCGCGCCGACATGCGTCACCAGAATCTGCCGGGCAAGCGTCGTCGTCCGGCCATGCTGGCTGTCCGCAAAATTCGCCGCGCGGGTATAAATCCAACCCCGCAGCCCGGTGGGGCCGAGATTGTAAGTCAGCTTCCGGTCCACGCTCCGGTCCCGGGTCAGGTCGGGCGGAGTCTTCAGCGGTTCAGCGGCGACAGCCGGGGAAAAACCGCAGATCGAGAGCAACAAGGAGAACGCGAACGCGCCGACGCGGGGAGGAATTTGTAGCATCGTCGGGAAGCTAGGGCACGGATCCGCCGGCGTCCCGTCCAAAAATGTTCGGGCTGGCAAGTCGCCTCGCCATCGGTATTTGCCGGCCAAACCCGGCCGACAATGGGCGGGGGCAACGCGCATCCGCAGATCAGGGCTTGAGGAAATGATCCGGAAAAGCAGCCTGGCCGGAACCCGTGCGTTTGCGGTCGGGGTAGGTTTCCCCCAAGTCGCGGACCAGCGGCAGCGACCCGCCCTCACTGGAAGCGAGCAGTTGAAAGAGCCGGCCGTTCAGTTCTTTGACCCGCGCCTGCTGCGCCGCGTCGTGGATGAGATTGCGCGCTTCCGCCGGATCGGCGGCAAGGTCGTAGAGTTCATCGCTGTCCCAAATTCCGTGGTAGCGGATGTATTTCCAGCGATCGGTGCGAATAGCGTGCATCGTCGGCGTGTAGGGGTAGTTCCGCTCCCAGTAATACTCGTAAAGAATGGCATCGCGCCAGGGCTCGGCAGCGGCAGCGCCGGTCCCTTTCGCTGGACGGTCAACCCGGTCAAGCAGGGGCAGGAAGCTGCGGCCGTGAAAATGAGAAGGGGCCATCCCCGCATCCTGCCGCACGGGCGGCTGGACCAACTGCGAAACCGCGAGGAGCGTGGGCGCGACATCGATGTTCGCCACCAACTGCGTGACCACCGTGCCACCGCGGAGCATTTCCGGGCAGTGCAGCAACAGCGGCACCCGCATCGAGGCTTCGTAGGCCGTTCGCTTGTCGATCAAGCCGTGCTCCCCGAAATGAAAACCGTTGTCGCCCATGTAAACGATGAGCGTTGAGTCGAGCAACCGGCGTTCGGCCAGCCAGGCCATCAGACGCCCAACGCTGTCGTCCACGGCCAGCAGGGTTTCACAGTACCGGCGATGATAGGCCTGAATGTCGTAGTCGGGCAGGTTGTAGCCAAAGTCCACGCCGTGGCGGCTGTTGCGCTGGTTTTTCACCCACATCGGCAGGTGCAGGTCAATCTCCGGCGCGGATGCGAAGGTTTTTGGGAGCGCGAAGGTTTTCCCCGCGTAACGACCCGCATGCCGGTCCGCAGGCACGAAATCCGAATGCACAGCCTTGTGCGAAACGTATGCCAAGAACGGCTTGCCCGAGGTGCGCGCGCCCAGCCAGGCAATTGCCAGGTCGGTCAGTTCATCCGTGATGTAACCCCGCTGCGGCACGCGCTGGCCGTTCACATTGAAGCCGTCCCGGGTGGTTTGCGGCACCACCCGCGTCGTGCCCCGGCCGTCGGCCCAGTAGGTGCCCTGGCCCTTGAACGCCACCCAGTGATCAAAGCCCCGCTGTGGCGCATCCGTTTCGCCCATGTGCCATTTGCCGAAAAATGCGGTTTCGTAACCTGCGCGTTGCAGCAGTTGCGGGAAGAATACCAGGTCGCCGCGCACCGGATTGTAGTTGTCCACCACGCCATGCGAGTGCGCGTACAAGCCCGTGAGAATCGAGGCGCGGCTGGGCGAACACAGCGAAGTCGTCACGAAGGCATTGCGCATCTGCACCCCGTTCCGCGCCAACCGGTCGAGATGCGGCGTCTCCAGATAGGGATGCCCCATGAACGACAGCGCGTCGTACCGATGATCATCGGTGAGGATGAAGAGAATATTACGCGACGCCGCGGGCGACGCGGCCGTCTGCCCCCAACACGGAAGGAGGCCGGCCACAACGAGCAGGCCGGCGGCAAGGGCCGCGCCCAGTCGGGCGGGAAGACGGTTCATGCGGTGGCTTCCCAGACCATCAGCTTGTTGTGGCCGACGGCGTAGAAGCGGTCGCCGCTTTCCTCCAGCAGGAACTTGTGCGTGTGCATCGGCAGCGTGTCTTCGCGGAGGATTTTCTTCGTCGCCACGTCGAGGAACAGCAGCAGACCCTTGCCATCGCCGCCGGTGCCCATGAGCCAGTCGCCGCCGGGATGAAACGCGAGATGCGCGACGAGGCCCTTGGCTTTGTCGGCGACGAATTCGACGACGCGCTCCTGCTTGCGCCAGTTGAAAACCTCGACGCGCGCCTTGCCTTCGAGATGGTCGATGTTGCCGACCTTGCCCATGCCGCCGACCGCCAGCAGCGTGCTGTCCGGCGAGAAGGCGAGCGACCGAATGCCGCCAATCGAGTGGATGCGCGCCTTCGGATCCCAGGTGTAAACCTCCGGCACTTCGAGCGTGTTCAGCGGCTTGCCCGTCGCCACGTCCCACACGACGACGTGGCCAACCTTGTCGCCGGTCGCGACCAACGCGCCGTCCGCCGAGAACGTGGCGGCGTAGAGCATTGAACTGAAATGATGCGGCGTCATCGGCGCGTGGCCGCGCAGTTCGTGCTTCAGCTTGCCGCTCGCCGCTTCCCAAACGCGGCAGACCATGTCGTCCGCCACGCTGGCGACGAGGCTGCCGTCGCGCGTCGCCACCACGCTGCGAATCCATCGGTCATGGGCCTTGAAGCCGCGCACCTTCGTGCGCGTGGCGGCGTCCCACCAGATGAGCTGGCCGTCGTAAGCGCCCGAGACGAGCTGCTTTCCCGCGAGCGCCACGCCGGTCACATAGCCGCGATGCCCTTCCATCGCGACCGATTCCGGCTTTTCCGCCGCGAGATCGAGATGATGCACGTTGCCATCCGAACTGCCGACGAACACCTGCCGCGTCCCCGGCACGGCCGCGACGCAGAAGAGAATGTCTTTGCGGGAAATGTCCTTGGTGGATTTGAACTTGGTGGGGGTGGGCATGGGGGCGAGGGGGTTGAAGGGTTAGCGCGATGCAGGGTTGGAGGGGTGAACGGGATTCGAGATTTCGCTAATCGGCACCGAGACGGGAGCGCCACTTTTGTGGGTCTTGGGAACAATGAAAGACGGAGTAGATGATGATGGCGTCGTCGCCCGCCTCATAGAAAATCTCATAAGGAAACCGCCGGATCACGGCGCGGCGAAACTCATCGACGGCCACCGGGCAAAGCTGCGGATGGCGCTGAATCGTAAGCACGCGGGCCTCGACGCAGCGGAGAAAATCCTCACCCAGCCCGGGTTCACAACCCTCGTAAAAGCTGTACGCCTCGGCCACGTCGGCATCAGCATCCGGGGTGTAGATGACGCGCTCAATCATGCTGCTCCCGCGCCCGTTGCTTCACCTGCCCCCAAGTGCGGCCCGCACCCGGATGCTGGGCGAAACGCTCCTTGCGGCGGCGCAGTTCCTCGCGTTTCCAGTCCGGAACGGGCAGTTGCGCATCCTCCTGCGCGAGGCTGTCCCAGAGGTCGGTGACGAGTTGGAACCGTTCCGCACGGCCCAGCTTGAAGAGATCGGCAAACTCAGTGTTCATAAGGTTTCAGCGCCTCCGGGTGGAACTCAGGCCGCATTTCGCCATGGCGTGGCGGACGCGCGCCAACGCCTCGTCGCCCGGGATGGTTTTGACACGCCCGCTGCGAACATCGTCGCGGCGACGCAACAGCTCGCCGCGCCAAAGCTCACGAATCCGCACGTCTTCAGCCGGGGCGAGACTTTCGACGAGACGAGCGGCGAGAAGGGCGCGCGCTTCGCTGGGAAGGGCCAGCGCCTGCTCGGCAATCTGCTCAACGGTCAACGTGCTCATGGGTGGAAATTACGGGGTGGAATCGAGATGCTCAAACGATTCGTAGCCGGAGCGCCGAGCATTGCTCGACCCGAGCCGACGAACCACACCGAGCCGAGCAATGCTCGGCGCTCCGCTCCGTTCCACGCGAGCAAATCGCGAACCTCGGCACGTCGCGGGATTTCTCACACCAACACCTGCGCAATCGGCTTGATGCCGGGGTTCACCAGCG
Source organism: uncultured Akkermansia sp. (assembly GCA_964623105.1). GTDB lineage: Bacteria > Verrucomicrobiota > Verrucomicrobiia > Limisphaerales > BJHT01 > BJHT01. The sequence continues at coordinate 107 of CAZUUP010000075.1, read as the reverse complement.
GCACGGGGCGCGCGCCGACGTGGTATTCCTTCTTGGGATTTACGCCGACGCCGGCGAGCACGGTGGCGAAGAGTTCGCCCGCGCCCACCTGGTCTTCGATGACCGTC
>CAZUUP010000074.1:0-14965 GCA_964623105.1 uncultured Akkermansia sp. | reverse complement strand
TCCGCCCAACTCGCAACCCTGCCGCTCAACGGCACGCTCTACCAGTTCGACAACGGCCGACGTGGCACCGCCATCACCTCGGCAGGCACCGCCCTCCACGACACCCTCCGCCGCGTTATCTACGCCCCCGCACCCCACGGCAACGGACTCCCATTCGATTCGTTCCAGTTCATGGTCAGCGAAACCTACCGCCGCTCCGACCCCGCCCGCGTCACCATCAACATCACTCCGGTCAACGACCCGCCCATCGCCGGCTTTGGCACCTCGCTCCGCCTTACTGGATTCGGTTCCGCCGAAATCGCCCGTCCGCCATTCGCTTCACCCACCACCGATTTCACGATCGAACTGTGGCTGCGCACCACGGTTCTAAACGACGGCTCCTTTCACGGCATTCTTGGCCGCCAAAACGCCGGCGGCATCAGCAACCGCTCTCCCTCCCTCTGGCAGGGGCCCGACCGCGGCTCGCTCCACCTTGATTCCTACTCGTCCGATGGCCGCCGCTTCGGCCTGCTGCTCCCCGGCTTCTTCCAGGAAGTTGGTGCCTGGGTTCACCTTGCCGTCGTCAAACAGGGCACCACCTACACCATTTATCGCAACGGCCGCCACTTCGCCGTCGGTCAGGCTCCGGCCGCCGTCCGCATCCTTCCTGATGGGTATTCCTTCGGCCGCGTGGACAACCATTTCCGCGGCGAACTTGATGAAATCCGCATCTGGCAAACCGCCCGCCCGGCATCCGCGATTCGCGCCGAAACCCACCGGGCCGTCACCGGCCACGAACCCGGCCTGCTGGGCGCCTGGTCCTGCAATGAAGCCACTGGCAGGATGCTTCGCGACGTCTCCCCCGCCCGACGCCATGCCCGACTCCAAGGCAGCGCCAACTTCTCCTCCGCCGTCCCGCCATTGTTCTGGGAATCTCCCCGCGCCACCGCGCTGACCGCCTGGCTGCCCGCCAGCGATTTCGAAGCCGATCCCCTTCGTTTCGAGACAGCCGCCGCCCCCCGCTCCGGTACCCTCCGACTGGAATCCCACGGCCGCTTTACCTACCTCCCCCACCCGGACTTTGTCGGCACCGACACCTTTACCTACCGCGTCCACGACGGTCGGCTCTCTTCCCTCCCCGCCACCGTGACAATCCGCGTCACCAACCCGCACCGCCGGTAGTGCGCGTTGTCCTCACCGCGCCGCCGAACACTCCGCCCTGCCCCCTTCCCTTTTTGCGTCTTCTTGCATTCTTTGCGGCAAATTCACCGCCGCGTCCCAACCGACGCATCCGCACCTCCCACCATCCCCACCCCAAGGTAGGTCGCGTCTGTCCCCAGCACTCCGCCACCACAGCCACCACACGCGCGACGACTTCTCAAGGCCGCGCCGCCTCCGGCAACGCAAAGCAGTAATACGAGTCGCCCGACTTGGTGCCCGGTTTCCCGCCACCCCCCGCCGCGATCAACACAAACTGCCGACCCTTCACCGAAAACGTCGCCGGCGTCGCGTAACCGCCGGCGGCAAGTTGAAATTCCCACAGCAGTTTGCCGGTCTCCTTGTCGAACGCGTGCAAACGTTCATCCATCGCCGCGCCAATGAACACCAACCCGCCTGCCGTGACAATCGGCCCGCCGATGTTGAACGTGCCCGTCGCAGGAAATCCCCGCGCCTCCAACGCCGGATGCGTCCCCAGCGGAACCTGCCACTTGATCCGCCCGGCATCGAGGTCGATGGCATTCAGCGTGCCCCACGGACGGCGATTCAACGGGAAGCCCTCGCGGTCATACATCGCGTGGTGCCCCGTGGCGACATACGGGATTTCGTCCGACCAGCTGAGTTTCAGGTCCGCAAGTTTGACGCGCTCCGCCTTGCCCTCGTCGTAGAGAAACGCCAGGACAGCGCGCTTTTCCAATTCCGAAAAAGTTGCAAACGAAGGCATCTGACCCCGCCCCTTCTCGAGGAGTTCCCGCAACTGGGCGGCCGTCATCCGCTGCTTCACCGTCTTGAGCGTGGCCAGCGCGGGCGACGCAGGATTCCGCGGATTGTCCAAGCCGTGGCAATGCGAGCAGATGACGCGGTAAAGATGCTGCCCGAGTTCGTGCAGCGAGAGGTCCGTCGTCGGTTTGGCCGGGACCATCTTGATCCACTTGGGATGATTGCTGGCATTGATGTAGAGCGTGCGGGTTGCCGGATCGTATGCGGCGCCACCCCACTCCGAGCCACCATTGAATTCGGGCAGCACCAGGCTCGGATCAAAACCCGGCGGCAGAAAAATGTCCCCGGTGCGCATCTGCCCCAGGCGCTCCCGCGCGTAGGCGTTCGCCGCCGGCGAAAGGTCGGTGGCCTCTTCCGGTGTCAACCGCTGCTGGGCATAGCGCAATCCTTTCGGCGGGAACGGCTGGGTCGGCCAGCTGTGTTCGCCGGGTATCGTCGATTTCGGCACCGCAACTTCCTCGATCGGAAAAATCGGTTCGCCCGTCTCCCGGTTCAGCACGAACAGATGCCCCATCTTCGAAGGCTGGGCCACGGCATCAATCCGCCGCCCCTCCCGCTGCACCGTGACCAACGTCGGCGGACACGGCAGATCATAATCCCACAAGTCATGGTGAACCGTCTGAAAGTGCCAGCGTCGGTTGCCCGTCGCCGCATCCAGCGCCAGGATGCAGTTGGCAAAATTGTTCTGCCCGGTGCGGTTGCCACCCCAGTGATCGTAGGAAGGCGACCCGGTGCCGCAAAATACGATTCCCCGTTCGGCATCCAGCGTGAGTCCGCCCCACGCATTGGCACCGCCGAGAGTTTTCCAGGCGTCGGGCGGCCAGGTTTCATACCCATATTCGCCAGGATGCGGAATCGTGTGGAAAATCCAGCGGCGCTGGCCGGTCCGGACATCAAACGCTCGAATATGCCCGGGCGCCGCGGGGCTCGGTCCTTCACCGACGATCGATCCCATGATGATCAAATCGCGAAAAATCACGCCGGGCGTCGTCGCCCCCACCGACAGGAAAAAAATGTCCTGATCAAACCCGTCGCGCAGATCAATGAATCCGCCCTTGCCAAAGCCGGGCACCAGCAGGCCGGTCGCAGCATCCAGACAGAATAAGTGGCGGCTGGCGGGATACAGGATGCGCTGGACCTTTCCGTCGGTCCAGTGACAGAGACCGCGATTGACGCCGCGCGCCGGCTCGCCCGTGGCCTTCGACGGGTCAAACTCCCAAAGCTTGCGCCCGGTGGCCGCCTCGAGCGCGACCGCCTTGAGGGTGACCGTGGTAAGGTACGCCGTGCCGCCTACGACCAGCGGATTGCACTCGATCGTCGAGCGGCCGGACTGGTCGCCAGTGTGATAAACCCAGACCGGCTTGAGCTGCCGCACGTTCTCCCGGTTAATCTGGTCGAGGCTCGAATACTTCGTGGCACCCAGATCGCCATTGTAAACCGGCCAGTCGCGATCCCCCGCGGCAAAAACGGTCCGGGCGAGCAGCAGCACGCAAAGGCAAGGGAGAAGCATGTGGCGGTTCTACGGAGCGCCACGGGCGATGTCAAAAAAGGACTGCGGCCCCACCCCTGCCCCACCCTTCGACCGGACCTCCAACCGGCCCGCGAGCGTCCCCGCCCGCTTGGATCGTCCACCCGGCGCGACCGGGCGAATTGCACCGTAAGCCGCACCCCCCGACTCCCGACCGGTTTCGCTCCGGGCACGGCCAGGTCGCCGCCCTCACTCCGTCGCCGCGCCCGCATCTCCTCCCGGAAGCCAGTGCGGATACCGCTCCCGCACCAAAGCGACAAACCGCTCGAAAATCTCCTCGCCCACCGCTTCGTAAGGCGGCAGCAAGCGCAGCGGAAAGTTTGGATCATGCATCCGGCAGAAAATCTTGTCGAACGCACCGTCCATGTGCGCGCGCCCGCCAACCAGCTCCAGTAACTCCCGCAACAACTCGCCCAGTTCCCGGCTCATCGCCGCCAACCGCTCCGAATCACCGGTCCGTCCGGCCCGGAAGTAATCCCGCCCCAGCGCCAGATTCATTGACGCGAGCGAAATCAGAAAACCGCACTCCCCCATGGCCGACGCCTTCGCGAAACCCGCTTCCGTGATGAAGTGCTGCAGCTGCGGTGCCTCGCTCAACAAGCTCTTCAGTCTCGCCTCGTCGGTCGTGCTGTTCTTGGTCGCCACCAGGTTCCCATGCCGCGCCGCCAACCGCCCATACTCCGCCCCGGTCAGGATTCGCCCCGTCCGCATCAGGTTGTAGTGCAGGAATTCACAATCCGGGAAGCGCCCGCACGTCTCGCGGAAGAAGGTCTCGACCTCCGCGTCCCGCAGCGCCCCCCAGCCTGGCAAGGTCAGTTGAAATCGCCGCCCTCCCATGCCCCGAACCCGTTCGATTCGCTCAATGATCGTGGGCAACGAGAGGCTGATCAATCCCACCATGCCCTGCACCCCCACACCCCGCGTCTCCTCCAGAAATACCCGCGCAATCTCATCAAACTGACGCTCCGTCACCGCATACCCTTCCCCCGCAGTGCCAAAAATATACAGGTCCCGGATGCCGTGACAGATCAAGTGCCGCACTGATTGCCGAAACACGTCTTCAGCCAGACTGTAGTCCGCCCGCCACGGTATGCAGCACGTCCCCAGCACTCCCGCGCGATACCGCTTCTCCTCTTTCATGCCTTCGCCACCGATGTCCGCACGCCCACTTCCGCCAGAATATCCCCCACCCCGACCACCCGTCCTCCCTCCGCCCGGCTCCGCAGCCCGGCAATCAATACCGCCATCAACTCCGCCGTTTCGTCAAAAGGCAGCGGCGGCGTGCCCCGCCGCAACATCTCAATGAACGCCACCAACTGACCGCGGAACGCATTGTACGTGTCCGTGAGCGTCACCGCCAGCTGGCCCCGCGTTCCATACAGATGCACCGCCCCAAAACTCCCATACGCGTCGTGCAATGCGGCAATCGTCAACCGCACCCCGCCCCGATGCGTGATGTGCATCACATCCCCGCCCGCATCCGCGTGCGCCCGCACCGACACGAATCCCCGGCCCAACATGGGCTCCACCGCCTCCAGTGCATGGATTCCGTACCGCTCCCACGTCTTGCACGTGAAACTCGTGACCCAGCGCAACTCCCCCACCTGCGCCCGCTGCGATTCCGTCAAACGCATCTCCGGCGCGTAACGCATCCCGCTGGTCGAAAGCATCACTTTCCCCGCCCGCTGCCACTCCACAAACTGCCGCAGCTCGTCCGTCGTCGTGGCCAGCGGCTTGTCGATGAACACCGGCAAGCCCGCCTCGATGAACGGTCGCGCCCGCCGCACGTGATCCTCCCCGTTGTCCGTCGCAATCACCACCGCATCCACCTTCCCGATAACCTCCTCGGGTTTTCCCACCACATGATCGATCAGGCTCGCCGCCGCCACCTTCGGCGCATCCGCCGCATCATCCGTCCAGACATGCGTCACCCGCGCCCCCGGAATCCCGAGGCTGTCGAACGGCTGCCGCCCCAAATACACCGGGATGCTCGGATAAGGGCACTTCGCCATCTCCGCCGGATTGTAACCGTTGATGATTGCGCTCCACGAATACGGATGCCCGTTCCCCTCAATCATGCCCAGCATGGCCAGCCGGATTTCCCTCGCGCGTGTACTCATGCGATGTTGACCGGCAGTCCGCTTTCCGCCGATTCCAGCGCCGCCCGGTTGAATTTCAATGTCCGCACCGCCTCCTCAAACGTACACAGTGGCGTCACCCGCCCCTCCGTGCCATCGAGAAATGCCTGTGCCTGCGCCACAAACAAGTCGTCCCGCTCCCTCGGCGCCGTCTGCCGCCACGTCCACTGCGTCTCGCCCCGACTCAACGTCCCCCAACGCTGATTATGCCCCTCGATCCGCACACTTCCCCGGTCCCCGTGAATCATGATGGTCGTCTCGTTCGGCGCCTGAAACTGGTTCATCGCCTGGCTCACCAGCACGTCTCCATGCCGCGCCACCACGTTGACCGTATCCTCGACCGTTACGCCCTCCAACGCCTGGTGCGCCACGTCGCAAAACACCCGCGTACACGGCCCTACCAGCCACTCCATCACATTGGCAAGATGCGTCAACGCGTCCTGCACCGCCCCGCCGCCCGATTCCCGCCGCGCATAATAAATCTCCCGATAGGCCGGTCGATACGTTGGAAAATGCTGCCCGGCGGTCACCGTCGCATGCAGCAGTTTCCCCGCCTCGCCCCCCCGCAGGTATTCCCGCGCCTCCTGAATCCACGGCATGAGATGATACACATACGCCACGGCCACGAAACGCCCCGTCCGCGCAATTTCCGCGCGAACCGCAGGTACCATCTCCAGGTCAACCGCCAGCGGCTTTTCGATGAACACATCCAGACCCGCGCCCAGCAACTGCAACGCCATCGGCAGATGCAATGGTGCCGGCGTGCAGATCACCGCCGCATCCCACCGCCGCGCCTCCAACGCCTCGTCCAGCGACACAAACGTGGTCACCCCGTAACGCTCCCGCATCGCCGCGAGCAATCCAGCGTTCGTATCGCACCCCGCCACCACGCAACGCCCCGTCCGCTGGAAACAGCGCAGATGCCGCTCGCCGATGCTGCCGCACCCGATGTTGAGTATCGATTTCATCCCGCACAAATCCGCACCCCGCCCGCCTCCGCAACTCTCACCGCCCGGCTCTGCACCCGGCACGCCCCCCGCGCCGGCCACCACCAGATACCTGCGCGACCCCCGCAACCGGAATTCGCCGTCGGGAACGAAACCGGGCAAGTCCGCATCGAACGACGCAGACCTGCCCGGTTCACCCGGCCCGCGGCCGGAGGTTCAAGCCGCCTTCTCGGCCGCCGCTTCGACGATCTTTGTGGATGCGCAGTTCCGCATCACCGACGCGATGCCGTTGTCGCGACCCGCCTCGGACGTGTACATCTCGCTCTTGCCAATGACCTGCTTGTTGGCCGCCAGCAGCACGAAATAGGGCTCCTTGGCGGTGGAAACTTTCTTCTCATAAGCAGCCGCGTTGGCGCCATTCGCCTGCACCGAGGCGATCCCTTCCAGGGCAGACTGCTTCGTCGCATAGGTCTGGCTGGTGAGGACTACCTCATGATTGCCCGCCTTGAGGTTGAACACCCACTTGCCGTTGGCCGAGGTCTTGATCGTGTAGTATCCGCTCATAGTCTCTGATTTTAGGTTTTGGTTCCGCTGTTTGGTTGAATGGGAACGCCCAATAAGCCCACGGAATCCGGCCTCGGTCAAGACTCGTCCGCCCGCCCATCTTCCGGCTGCCCCCCGTGCTGCCGGGGCACGAAGCCCTCAGCGCACCGCACCACCTTCAGCATCCTCCGCCACTGCCAGCTCGAATCCACCTGAACAACGACCGCGTCTCGGCCAACTCGCACGCCTGCCGGCGGACCGTCCGGCTATTTCTTCTCCGTCACCACCACACCCGCCAAATCCACCGTGCCCGTCTCCGGCTTCACAAACATCACCACGCCCTCCTTGGCGTCGCTGAACGAAAAATCAAACTTGAAACGCTTCCACTCCGGCGTCGTGTTCAAATCCTGCTCGGCATAAAACTCATACGGATCACCCTGCTGCCGGATGCCAACCTTCAAACCCGCCGCATCCTTGCTGCGGACCCAGCCCTCCACGGCATACTTTCCGCCCGGCTTGCAATTCAGCTTGCCCGCCCAACTCGTCAGCTGCATCTGGCCCTCGTCCACCTTCGTCACCTGAATCCGCACCGCGCCCACCCCCTCCGCCGGTGCGTCCGCCAGCTTGGTGTAGGTGATCGACACCGCGGCCCATTCCGAGTTGTCCACCCAGTCGTTCGGCAGCCAGCCCGAAATCTTGTGCCCATCCTTGGCATCGCGCTTGTGCTCCTTGCCCGCCGCGCCAAACGCGGGCACCAGACTCTTTGTTTCGGCCGCCATGCCACTCGTCGCCGCGACCAACAGGCCAATCATAACCGTCAAAAGGGGGGAGGTCAGTTTCATGGGAAAACAATCAACAGTTGAATCATCGCTGGGCTGGTAACTCACAAAGTTTTCAATCCTTGCCCGCGGACTGTCAAGCACCCGCCCGCCACGCCACAGTCCACGCGCCGCCCGGGGCTTTGTCCTTGCCCTCCATCCACAGCCCGGGATCGTCAGCCCCAAAACAATCCCCACCGCCTCCCGCCGCAGCGCTTCGCCTACGCCAGCACACCCTTCACCACCTCGGCCTCGACATCGACGCCGGTGAGGCGTTGGTCCAACCCCTGGGCGCGGTAGGTGAGGCGGCGATGATCAATCCCGAGCAAATGGAGAATCGTGGCATTCAAGTCGCGCAGGTGGACGGGGTTATCGACCACGTTGTAACTGAAATCATCCGTCTCGCCATAGGTGACACCACCCTTGATGCCACCCCCGGCCATCCACATGCAGAAGTTTCGCGGATGATGGTCGCGGCCATAGTTGTCCTTCTTCAGCGTCCCCTGCGAATAGACCGTGCGCCCGAACTCGCCACCCCAGACCACGAGCGTGTCGTCCAGAAGCCCCCGCTGCTTCAGGTCGCGGATGAGCGCGGCGGCGGGTTGATCAACGTCGCCGCATTGCGCGCGGATGTCGTTGGGCAGGTTGCCGTGCTGATCCCAGCCGCGGTGCAGGAGTTGCACCACACGCACATCGCGCTCGATCAACCGCCGCGCCAGCAGGCAACTGGCGGCGAAGGTGCCGGGCTTGGTCACGTCGGGACCGTAGAGATCTAGCGTGGCTTTGGATTCCTTGGAAATGTCGGTCAATTCCGGGACGCTCGCCTGCATGCGAAAGGCCATCTCGTATTGGGCGATGCGCGTCTGCGTCTCCGGATCACCCATGCGCTGGAAGTTCAACTCGTTGAGCTTGCCGAGTCCGTCAAGCATGGCGCGGCGCGAACTGCGGTCCACCCCGGGCGGGTTCTTGATGTAAAGCACCGGATCACCCTGTGCCCGCAGGGCGACCCCCGCGTGGTGCGTGGGGATGAAACCGGAACTCCACATGCGCGTGAACAGCGCCTGCGCGGCGGACTTCGAGGACCACACCGGCGTGAGCACGACAAACGACGGGAGATCATTGTTCTCGCTGCCGAGCCCATAGCTGAGCCATGAGCCAAGGCTCGGCTTGCCCGGAATTTCGCTCCCGGTCATCACGACCGTGCAGGCCGGGTCATGGTTGATCGCCTCGGTGTGAACGGTCTTGATGAGCGCAATCTCGTCGGCGACCCCCGCGGTGTGCGAGAGGAGTTCGCTGATCCACATGCCGCACTTCCCCGCCTGGCTGAACTTGAACATCGAGGGCGCCACCGGCAGCCGCGCCTGGCCGCTGGTCATCGTCGTGATGCGCTGCCCGCGCCGGATTGAATCGGGCAGATCCTTGTCAAAGTGCTCGATCAGCTTTGGCTTGTAATCAAGCAGGTCGATCTGCGACGGCCCGCCGTTCATGTGCAGATAAATCAGCCGCTTGGCCTTGGGCGCGAAATGAGGAAAGCCCGGCAAACCCGGATGAACGCGCTGCAGCACTTTCTTCTCGGCCGCCGCGGCGCGACCGGATGCGCCCAGCGCCGCAAGCGCAATCGCGCCGGCACTCAGGCCCGCGCTGGCGAAAAATTGCCGCCGATTCTGGAGGGTGAGGTAGTCGTGAAGTGGGTTCATGGGAAAAAACGCCTCAATTTTTCGTCAACGCCTCGTCGAGATTCAGGATCAGGTTTGCCACCAGCGTATAGGCGGCCAGTTCCGCAGGATTCAGATCCGCCGCCGGCTTCGAGTCACCGACGGTGATCACCTGTTTGGCAGCCTCGGCATCGGTCTTGAACTTGGCCAGTTGCACCGCAAGCGAATCATTCAAGATACCCTGCTCGATCGCTGTCGGTTTGCGCGCGGTGGCCGTGCGGAAGCCCCACGCCAGACGTTCGCCCGCCGTCGCGCCGCCTTCCTTCAACAGGCGCTGCGCAAACGCCCGCGCGGCCTCGAAATGCTGCACGTCATTCATCAACACCAGCGCCTGCAACGGCGTGTTGCTCCGTTCCCGCCGCACGCAGAAGGACTCGCGGCTCGGGGCGTCGAACGTCGTCATGTTCGGCGGCGGTGCCGTGCGCTTCCAGAAGGTGTAGAGGCTCCGGCGGTAGAGTGCGTCGCCGGCGTCCTGCTTGTACACGCGCGTGTTGCTCCCGCTGTAGGCCACCGGTTCCCAGATGTTTTCCGGCTGATAAGGCCGCACCCCTTTGCCGCCGAGCGTGTGGTTCATCAGGCCGCTGACGAACAGTGCGTTGTCCCGGATCACCTCCGCATCGAGACGGAAGCGTGGCGCGCGCGCCAGCCACCGGTTTTCCGGATCGGCCGCCAGCAGCGCCGGTGTCACCTGCGAACTCTGCCGGTAAACCCCGGACATCACGATCTGCTTCACCAACCGCCGCACATCCCACCCTTCCTGCTGGAAGGTGGTCGCCAGCCAGTCCAGCAGCTCCGGATGCGATGGCGGCTCGCCCTGTGCCCCAAAATCATTCGCCGTTTTCACGATCCCGAGCCCGAAAAACTGCTGCCAGAACCGGTTCACCGCCACCCGCGCGGTCAGCGGATGCTGCGGCTCCACCAGCCAGCGCGCCAGGGACAGCCGGTTCGTGGTGTCCCCCTTCGGCAACGGCGGCAGGATCGCCGGGACGTTCGGATACACCCGTTCGCCGGGTTTGTTATACTGCCCGCGAATCATCACGAACGATTCCCGCTGCTTCTCCATGTCGCGATAGATGAACGTCGCCGGGATGGTCTTGTCCAACGCGTCGCGCTCCGCCTTCACCGGACCCAGCTCCTTCCGCAATCCCTCGAACGCCGGCCGCGTCGTCGCACACACGTTTTCCAGATAGTAATCGCGCAGCTTTTTGGTCTGGTCGGGCTTGCGGTCCGCTGGCTTCACCGAACGGAAAATGTTCCGCACCTCGACCGGCAGCTCCTGGTTGTTCTTGCCCTGATTCTCCTTCTCCCACGCCGCCAGCGACTGCGTCGGATCCGTGACCGGATTCGTCTCCGCGCTCATCCCGGCCTTGTCCCAGAAAACCGTCCCGCCAAACTGCGTGAACGCAACTCCCGCGATCTTGGTCCCGGCCTTCAATCCCAGCCGATCCGCCGCAAACTCCAGCTTCACCCACTCGCCCGCCTTCGGCAACGGCCCCAGCTTCTTGCGTTCATTCGTCCCCTTCTTGCCCCAATCAATCGCATCCTCATCCCCCCACACCGCGCGCGCCGACCAGTTGCCCCCAACGTGAAATTGCACCATGACCGTTTTCGGCAGGTCATTGGTCTCCAGGAATACATGAGCGAAAATCTTCGCCCCGGACACCACCGTGATCCCCGGCCCGCCCTCGAAGAAATCCTGCGCAATCCCCTTGTCCGAACGTTTCAAAGCCCGCTTCCCGCTGAACACCCGTCCGCCCTTGTCCGCCGTCACCCACTGGGTCGGCTCGCCCGGACTCGCCGTCACCTTGGCGCCCGCCGGAAAATCATCCTCCACCCATACCGTCTCACTTCGCACCACCCCCGGCGGCGGCGTCAAGGTCGCCGGGTCCGTGTATTCCACCTTGGCCACCAGCTCCCGGATCTTCTTCTCGATCCCCGCAATCCGCCCATCCAGATCGTTGAGCTTCTTCTGCTGCTCCGCGCTGGCGAGCTTCAGGATCGGCGGCGTCGTCAGCGAATTCCCGTCCATCGCCGGATCGGCGGCGGAATTGAAGAACGAATACAACGAGTAAAACTCCTTCGTCGAAATCGGGTCAAACTTGTGGTCGTGACACACCGCGCACCCGGCCGTCAGCCCCATCCAGACCGCCGCCGTCGTCTCCGTGCGATCCACCGCGTAACGGAACAGCAGTTCTTCATTGATCGACCCGCCCTCACCCGTCGTGACATTGCACCGGTTGAACCCCGAGGCCGTCAACTGCTCCTGGGTCGGGTTCGGCAGCAAATCCCCGGCCAACTGCTCCACCGTGAACTGGTCAAACGGCAGGTTTCGATTGAACGCCCGCACCACCCAGTCCCGATACGGCCACATCGACCGCTCATTATCCAGATGCAGACCATGCGTGTCACCGTACCGCGCCGCATCCAGCCAGTACCGCGCCATGTGCTCCCCGTGACGCGGCGACTTCAGCAACCGGTCCACCAACCGCTCGTAGGCATTCGCATCCTTGTCCGCCAGAAACGACTCCACCTCCGCCAGCGTCGGCGGCAAACCCGTCAAATCAAACGTCACCCGCCGGATCAACGTCTCCCGGTCCGCCTCGGCCGACAAACCCATCCCCCGCGCCTCCAACTGCGCCAGAATGAATGCATCAATCCCCGTCCGCACCGCCCCCGCCTGCTTCACCGCCGGAACCGCCGGCCGCTTCGGCGCCTCAAACGCCCAATGCCCCTTGTAGTTGCCACCCTCCTCGATCCACTGCTTCAACACCCCAATCTGCTGCGCCGTCAGCTTCTTGTGCGTTTCCGGCGGCGGCATGATCGAATCCGGATCGGTCGCCGTGATTCTCCGCCATAACGCACTCTCCGACACCTTGCCCGCCACCACCGCCCGCACCCCCTTGCCCAAGTCCGCCTTCGCCCCCGCCTCCGTGTCCAACCGCAGCTTCGCCTTCCGCTTCTTCTCGTCCGGCCCATGGCACGCGAAGCAATTGTCGGACAAGATCAACCGCACATCATGGTTGAAATCCACCTTCTTCCCCGCCGCCTCCGTCCGCCCAACGACCCCAAGCCAGACCAACCCACACAACCCCGCCGTCAAAATCAAACGCGTTCCCATATAATAAAAGTTCCCTCAGTGGACGCACCCCAACTCCCGGCAAATTCACCCGCCCGCGCTCAACCGATGGTTCGCCACCAACCTCCGTCAACCCCACCCAACCCACAACTCCAAAATCCACCCCCCATTCGCACCGCTCCCTTCGACCTTGAACTTTGAACTTTGAGCTTTGAGCTTTGAGCTTTGCCCTTGCCTTCGCCCCACTGAATACCCCCCGCTCCCACCCAGTCCTCTTCACCGCCTGTGCCAACGCCCAACACCACACCCACCCGCCCCAGCCGCGAGCGCCGCCCCCTGCCCTTGCCTGCCATCGTCGTCAGCTTCCTCGCCCTGATCCTCCTCGCCCCGACCAGCCTCGCCGCTGCCACCCTCCATCCCGAATTTCAGAAGACCGCCCTCCCCTTCCTCGAGAAACACTGCGTCGAATGCCACGGCGGCAAGACCACCAAAGGCGACCTCAATCTCGTTCAGCAGGACAAATCCGACCACGCCATCCTCAAAAACCGCAAACTCTGGCTCAACCTCGTCAACCAGGTGACCTCCGGCGAGATGCCCCCCAAGAAAAGCCCCCGCCCGAACCTCCCTGACATCGAAACCTTCGCCCGCTCCATCGAAACCGCCTTCGACCGCGCCGAAGCCGCCGCCCCACCCGACCCCGGTCGCGTCACCGTCCGCCGCCTCAACCGCACCGAGTATCACCACACCGTCCGCGACCTCCTCCTCGTCGATTTCAATCCCACCGAAGACTTCCCCGCCGACGACATCGGCCACGGCTTCGACAACATCGGCGACGTCCTCACCATGTCCCCCCTCCTCATGGAACGCTACCTCGCCGCCGCCGAGACCATCGCCCAACGCGTTCTCCCCGAGAAACCCGCCCCCCCTTCCAACCGCCATCTCAACGGCCGCTACCTCCGCCCCAACAACGCCAAGACCTCCGAAGCCCGCTTCCGCATCCTTGACCCCACCAACCCCGACCCCGCCCACTCCGGCCCCTTCACCGGCCCCGGCGACTACCTGAAATTCGCCGCCGACGCCGATCTCATCTTCCGCGCCAACCTCTACGCCGAAACCACCGGCCAGGCCCCCGTGCGCGTCGCCCTTTTCCTCACCGGCACCAACCTCCCCAACCCCTCCCCGACCAACGAAACCTCCCAGCTCATGGGCGCCAATCTCCCCAAACTCGGCCCCCTCCAGATCCTCAAAACCTTCGACATCACCGCCCGCTCCGCCGCCAAAATCCAGGTCATCGAAGTCCCCGTAAACCGCATCGGCGGCGTCATCAGCGCCGGCATCGCCCTCCTCCAACCGCCCCCCGGTCAACCTGCCCCCAAACTTCACATCGAAAAAATCTGGACCTACGGCCCCCTCGACACCCGCCCCCCGTCCCAGATCGCACTCCTCGGCTCCTCCACCAACCTCAACCGCGCCGAACACACCCGCCAGATCCTCACCCGCCTCCTCAACCGCGCCTATCGCCGCCCCGCCACCCCCGCCGAGATCGCCAGCCTCACCGCCGTTGTGGACCGCGCCACCGCCGCCGGACACACCTGGGAAGCCGGCCTCCAGCACGCCATCGCCGCCACCCTCTGCTCCCCCAAATTCCTCTTCCGCCTCGAACTCGACGACCGCCCCAACACCCCCGAACCCCATCCCCTCGACGAATACCAGCTTGCCTCCCGCCTCAGCTATTTCCTCTGGAACTCCCTGCCCGACGACGAACTCTTCGCCCTCGCCGCCAAAAAACAACTCACCCCCAATCTCGCCGCCCAGGTCCAGCGCATGCTGAAAGACCCCCGCTCCGAAACCCTCGTCCACAACTTCGCCCTCCAATGGCTCCAGCTCCGCCGCCTCCAAACCTTCGCCCCCGACCTCAAACTCTTCCCCACCTTCAACGAACCCCTCCGCGCCGCCATGCTCCGCGAGACCGAACTCTTCTTCGCCGAAATCATCCGCGAAAACCGCAGCCTCCTCGACCTCCTCGACGCCCCCTACACCTATCTCAACGCCACATTGGGAAAACACTACGGAATCGCCGACACCGCCGGCAATTCACCCACCGCCAAGGCCAAGGAAAAACGCCCCGGCGGCACCCCCCTTCGCGGCGAAAACTTCCTCCGCGTCACCCTCGCCCACCCCGACCGCGGCGGACTCCTCACCCACGCCAGCATCCGCACCGCC